>JBJELF010000116.1:0-10185 GCA_051879015.1 Lachnospiraceae bacterium | reverse complement strand
GAAATCGTCATAAAATTCCTTACACTGCAGTAAATGGAGTGTTCGATGATCAAAGTATCAAGAATATTACTTGGTGGACAAATGGATTTTGGGGTGGCATCATGTGGCAGATGTATCATGCGACAGGCGATTCCTTGTATCGTGAGATAGCAGAGGAGACAGAGCAAAAGATGGATGGTGCGTTGATGTGTGCACAGGGAATGGATCATGATAGTGGTTTTCGTTGGCTTCCAACCTCAGTAGTCAATTATCGTCTAACGAAAAATCCAGATTCTCTTAACCGTGCGCGTTTAGCAGCAGATAATTTTGCGGGTCGTTTCAACTATGCAGGAAAATTTTTTCGTGCTTGGAATGATGGATTTGGTGCAGATACCAGTAATGTAGGATGGGCAATCATTGATTGTATGATGAATTTGCCATTGCTATACTGGGCTTATGAGGAGTTAAATGACCCAAGATATTTACACATTGCAAAAATGCATGCGGACACAGTCGTCAAAAATTTCGTGCGCGAGGATGGTTCTGTCAACCATATTGTGGAATTTAATCCAGAAAACGGCGATTTTATCTGCTCGTATGGCGGTCAGGGTTATGGATATGGCTCTTCTTGGACAAGAGGACAGGGTTGGGCATTGTACGGATTTGCACTGAGCTATCATCATACAAAAGAATTGAGATATTTGGAGACAGCTACCAAGGTGGCAAATTATATTTTGTCTTGCATTCCAGAGAATGGATTGATTCCAGTTGATTTTAGACAGCCAGCGAACTGTACTTGGCAGGATTCCACAGCAGCAGCCATTTTTGCTTGTGGATTTCTGGAGCTGGAAAGTTTGGTGGAGAATGAAAATGAAAAGAAAGTTTACCATGATGCAGCTTTGAAATTGTTACAGGCTTTGGATGAACATAGCTGTAATTGGGATGAAAGTCAGGACGAACTTCTTGAAAAATGTACTGCTGCTTATCATGATAAAGAACATGAATTCCCAATTATTTATGGTGATTATTATTTTATTGAGGCAATTTGGAAGTTGACTGGACAGGAAGTTTTCATTTGGTAGGGGGATACAAATATGGTATTTATTCCAACAACTTTAGATTTTGAAAAGAGTCCATATACAGGCTTGACGCGTGAGAGCTGGCTTGAGGCGGGAGAATATTTATTGCAGGGAATTTTTCAGAATATTCAAAACTTTAATGACCCGGTGGTAATGCCACGAAAGGAAACACGGGTAACTTATCCTCATAGCGAGGATGCCATCTGGGAGAAGAAAGCAGAATATTTTGAAGGATTGGCGCGTTCCTTTTTTATTGCTGCACCGCTGATTCACAATAATCCTGATTTGACTATCTGCGGCTATAAGATTCGTGATTACTATAAAGCGCAGGTATTGAGAGCATGTACCAAAAATGACCCGGTCTCCGCAGGCACCTATGAGGAATTACAGGAGATATCAGGAGATTCTGTGCGCTCTTTTCAGCAGACAGTAGAAACCTGTGCTCTGGTTATCTGTCTTTGGGTTAGTTATGATGAAATCTGGGCTACTTACAATAAGAAAGAAAAAGATATCATTGCAGCGTTTTTGACTGCCTATGCACATGGAAATACGGTACCGCAGAATTGGCGGCTGTTTAATATGCTGGATTTGGCATTTCTATATCGTGAGGGCTATCCAATCGATGAGGAAATCATGCGCTGCCATGCGCAGGAAATTTTGGCGTACTATGCAGGAGATGGATGGTATCGTGATGGGCATTCGTTTGATTACTATTCATGCTGGGCATTTAATGTCTATGCACCTATTTGGAATCTATGGTATGGATATGAGAAGGAACCTTATCTTGCCAAGCGATTTGAGGAAAATTCAAATAAATTGATGGAGAGCTATGCAGATTTTTTTGACCGCGATGGTTTTACTAATATGTGGGGAAGAAGTAACATCTACCGCAATGCTGCTACGAGTGCTTTTGACGGAAATATGTTGCTGCAGTATTTTGTAGGCAATCCAGGACTTGCAAGACGTATTTCTTCTGGTTCCTTATTGCAATTTATGACAAGAGAAGATTTTTTGTATCAGGGAGTGCCGACGCTCGGTTTCTATGGTCAATTTACTCCACTGGTACAGGGATATTCCTGTGCCGAGTCTCCATTCTGGTTGGGAAAGGCATTTTTATGTCTGCATTTGCCTGAAAATCATCCATTCTGGACAGAAAAAGAAAACAATGGACCTTGGGACTTACTTGGTGAAAAGGAAGTAAAGGTAACTTGCTTGGACGGACCAGCGCTCTGTTTTTCGAATCATCAGGCAAATGGAGAGACCATTCTTCGCACGGGAAAAGTAGTAAAAAATCTTGGTGATGAGCATGGAATGTGGAATTATTCTAAGCTTTGCTTTAACACGAAATATCCGTGGGAGTCTACGCCAAAAGCAGTCGGTCAAGGTGAGCAGGAAATGTTCGGTAGAGTAGAGTCACAACAATATGTGCTGGAGGATTTGACTGCGAATGAAATCCAAAAATGTAATGTGACATTGTGGCATGGACAGAAAAATGAAGTGCTCTATCGCAGACAGTATTTTAATTATAGATTGGGTTGTGAGTGTCACTGGATGCAGGCAATGAATCTAGCAGATTTTGTGGTCCCTTCTGGTATTATTCGTGTGGACAAGACAAGGTTTTTTAGAAATACAGTCAAGTTGACCTTGGGAGCATATGGATTCCCAGACAATGGAACCGAGGTACAATTTTTACGGCAGGGCAATGCAAAGGCTGTTGTGCTAAAGGGACATGACTTTACCGGAAAGGAAAAACAACTCGCAATGACTATCTATGATGGATGGGATGAGATTGCACTTCTACACAGTGAAAATACGAATCCAGATTCCGAGAAATCAATTGTGGTCTATGCAAAGATGACGCGCACCAAGCAGTATGGATATCATCCTTTTATACTGATTTCTCAGGTGATTACCAAAGAAAGTCTAGACAATTTCACAGAAGAAGAAATCTTCCCAATTAGGCAGATAGAATACACAGATACGGAACAATGCGGTGGTTATGGAGCAGTAACAGTGACCCTTTTGGATGGAACACAGAGAGTTGTGGATTTTGATGGCATAGAAGGTCAATTGCAGATGTGAAAAATATAAAAATAGTATATTGAATCAAGGCTCTCTCTCAATTATTGATATTGAGAGGGAGCCAATTGTTATTTGTGTTTTTTATATTTCGTTTTGATTGATATAGTCTCTAGGCGACATGCCCGTTATTTTTTTAAATACCCTACTGAAATAAAATGCACTTTCAAAGCCCAGAATATCCGAAATTTCGTACACCTTCAAATCGCCCTTCTTCATCATTTTTTTTGCTGTCTCAATTTTACTCTGATTGACATAATCTGTAAATTTTACGTCGTTATATTTGGAAAATAGTACACTCAGATAGTTTGGGCTGATATTAAACACTTCCGCTACTTGATTTAGAGTTAATCTTTCTTCAATATGTTCGTTTATATATTTTTTAACACGCACTACAATGTGATTTTTATAATCTTTATTGTGGGAGGAAAAGCTCTCGCAGAGTCCGTCACGAAGTTGAGTCAGCCATTCTAAAATTTGTTCTACGCTGGTCAGCTCATATAGAGAGCGATAACCGTTACTGTAGTCGGAGAAAATTTCTGACACAATTTCTTCTCCATTTTGTAATAGAGAAAGTGATAGGTAAAGAATATTTCCTGCAGCGTCAAGTGCCTGTAAATAATAAGTTGTCTGGTTGGAAAATAACTCCATGATTGAAGTAAAAATGTCGTAAAGTGCTTTTTCATTGAATTCAGTATATGCTTTACGAATGTCTTCACGAAACAATGCCATGTTGAAGACATTTTTCGGTGGCTTTTCCTCGAGCATATCTGCTGCAAACAGGATTGGTTGCTTGTTTGTCAGTTTAGAAAATATTTGCTTGGCATCTTGAAAAGAAGAGGCTACCTGCATTGGATTAGTTACTAAAAGACCAACACTGCAATAGGTTATTACACTGTAGTAATTAAAGAGCATGGTAGAAACTTGTTCCAAGGTATTTTGAATGACTTCTCGATAGTGAGCGGCATTTTCTTTGTCTAAGAAAAATAAGATGGCAAAGCGTCTGGTATCTAGAGAGAGCACATGGCAGGGCAAATATCTGACAGACAACTCTCTTGCCATTTGTAATGAACTTGTATAAAGATTAATTTGCTGATTGGTAGACATTGTATTTAATTTTTTGCTTCGGATTTCTACATAGCTGGCGATAAATGCTGTGTAATTAAAGTTGAGATTTAAATTTGCTGCCTGTGAGGAAAATTGATGTTCAGATTCAAATAAATTCATCAACAAACGGGTATAAAATTGCTCTTGAAACAGATGAAAATCGCTGTTTACATCAATGGGAATATTGGTATGTTTCTGAATTTCAATTACTTTATTGATGGCTCGTTTTAGAGAAGCTTTTAAGATATCAGGGGTCAGTTCTAATTTTATCAAATAGTCAACTACCTGATAAGTGATTGCCTCTTTAACAAACTGAAATTCTTCAAAACTGGTAAGAATGATAAATACAGGCAAGGAATGCTGCTCTTCGTAGCATTTTTTTGCCAGTTCAAGTCCCCCCATGATAGGCATTTTGATATCTGTAATTACAATTTCTGGGCAATGTTCTTGAATCATCTGATAGGCAATTGCGCCATTTCCTGCTGTTCCGACAATATTGATGTCAAACTCCTTCCAATTTATCATAGATTTGATACCAACCTGAATCAATGGTTCGTCATCTGCAATTAGTAAGTTTATCATCTAAATTTCTCCTCCTTAAATATATTATGAAAGGGCAGGCGAATAGAAATTGTAGTAAAGATACCAGGTTCGCTTTTTACAGAAAGTCCATAGCCTGTTCCAAATTCGTATTGTAGTCGCTTGTGCACATTGCTCACACCAATTTCCTGAAAAAAAGAAGATGTTTTTGAGGTTTCGTTTTTTAACAAAACTTCTGACGTATGCTTATCCATTCCTATGCCGTTATCTGTCACATCAATGATAACATCCCCTGTTTTATCTTGATAAATGTGAATCTCAATATGTCCTGCGTTTCCTTTTGGTTCAATTCCGTGAAAAATAGCATTTTCTACGATTGGTTGCAGAGTAAACTTTAATATTTGGCAATTCTTTAGAGATTCATCTTCAATGTCAAAGGATAATGTGATGGCTCCGCCGTATCGATATTGCTGTATGGTGAAATAATCATTGATGAGAGAAATCTCATGTTCAATTGTGATTAAACTGGTGGTACCTTTGGAAATGTCGCGAAGTAAGCGGGAGAGAGCGGTTGTCATCTCAGCAATTCCGGGAGCATTTTGAATTGTTGCCATCCATTTAATAGAGTTTAATGTATTATATAAAAAATGGGGATTAATTTGACTTTGTAGCATTTTATATTCATAATCTCGCTTTTCACGTTCGTCTGCGATACGTTGATGAAGGAGTTTTTGTATATTTTCCGACAAATCATTGATTCCTTTTCCGATTTCACCAAGTTCGTGATTCCACTCAATTGTAGGGTCACGTCTGAAATCTCCGTTTGAAATTTGCTTCATACGAGATTGGAGTTGTTGTACAGGTTTATTGACTGTATGTGAGAGGAAATAGGAGAGTCCAATTCCAATTAATGTAGTTACTAACAGGGTAACTACCGCGATAAGCAAGAATGTTTGAGTGACATGCGTGTACAGTACACTTGAATTGAAGCATTCTGTTACATACCAGCCATCGATATCAAGATAGCGGCTGATAAGAAAATAGATATCTCCTGTTTCTAAATCTTTTGATTTCTGAATTACAGTTTCAGGGTTGAATGCTTGAACGGAGAGTTGTTCAAGTGTTTCAAAGAGATAGGAGGATTTGACTAGCTTATTGTCTACATATTGATATTGCTGTCCTCCAATCTGAAAGAGAAACATACTGTTTGTCTCTGGGCGATAGTTTTCTATAGGCTCTGTGAATACAGAGGTGGACATCTCGGTAAAAATATATCCAATGTCATCTGCTTTGTAGGGATGTGTGATGGTATTGACAAAGGGAATCATCCAGACTTCCTTTCGCGTGATAAAAGGGTCTAAAAGAATTCCCGTGGAAACTTCTCCCTGATTGTTGCATAACTGTTCAAAATAGGGTAGTGCTAGGATAGCATCAGCGGAGACTGTCACGGTGGAGTAAGGAGATTCTACAACCTGAATGATATCATTTCTCTGTTTTCCGACAATGACCAGACGGATCAGCTCAGAGCGAAGCATGATATTGGAATTATAGGTTTCTGACACAAAATCATGTGCAATTCGCTTTTTGATATTATGGTTCGTGTCAGATTCAAGTGCAAAATCCTTTACCTTGCTGCTATATTGACAGGAACGAATAAATTCTTGGACTGTGCTGATATTAGAGTTTATAGAAGCACAGAGAAATGTAAGTTTTGTTTCTGAAGTTTGCAGCATATTTTCTTGCAGGCTAGAAAAGACCAAATAGTAGCTAATCAACATGATAATGGTGCTGATGATAACAATTAGAGAAATTGTACAAAGCAGTATACGCCCTCGAATGGTATAAAAAGAGTGTTGTATTTGAATGATTATGTGTTTCATACACGATTTTCCCCCATCATTGATTGATTTAGCATATTTTAGCATAAATAGAAAAGAAATGGAATGGAAATAAAAAAGTGAAAAAAATAATATAGGTTTGTCCAAAATAATGCATATTTTTTATGAAAATACATCAAAAAAATGAATGAATTATGAATGAAATAGCAACATTTTCTATGTAAAATTCACAAAAAAAACGATATACTGTAATCGCAGAAATGAAACAGAAAATCATTTTAAGGAGGAAATAATTATGAAGAAAAGAATTGTAAGTACCTTATTGGCAGCCACAATGGTAGTTACAGGATTAGTTGGATGTGGAAACAGTGGAGATGATGTACAGAAGACTGGGGGTAATGCGAGTGTAGGTAACACAGAGCAGAAAGAAAATGGTGCAGAGGGTGATGCGATTACATTAAAATGGGCTATCTGGGATAAGGACATTACTCCATATTGGAATGCATTAAAGGAAGCATATGAGGAAACTCATGATAATGTCACTATTGAGATGACAGACCTTGGTTCCAGTGATTATACAACCGTATTGGCAACCGAATTGTCTGGTAGCGGTTCTGATTTTGATGTGGTTTCAATTAAGGATGTTCCTGGATATGCAACATTGGTGTCTAAAAATACATTAGAGCCACTGGATAGTTACATTGACGAGGCAGGTATTGATTTGGCACGGTATGGCGGTGTTGACAGTCAGATTACTATAGATGGAAGTCTTTATGAGTTGCCATTTAGAAATGACTTCTGGGTTGTATTTTATAATAAGGATATATTTGATGCTGCAGGTGTGGAGTATCCTACCAATGACATGACATTTGAGGAGTATGATGAATTGGCAAGAAAGGTAGCTGATCCAACCTATGGTGCACAGATTTATGGTTCTCATTATCATACTTGGAGGAGTGCAGTTCAGTTGTTTGGTGTATTAGATGGAGAGCATAGCATTTTGGATGGCGAGTATGACTACTTCAAGCCTTACTATGAGATGGTTTTGGGACAGGAGGATGACCAGATTTGCAGAAATTATGCAGATTTGAGTGCAGAAGGTCTTCATTATTCTGCAGCATTCTCTGGCGGAGATGTAGCAATGATGAATATGGGTTCTTGGTTTATCTCTACTTTAATTTCAAACCTTCAGAACGGTGAGTATGATGCTTCTCTGTGCGGTAATTGGGGGCTCGTAAAATATCCACATGCCGAGGGAGTAGAAGCAGGTTCCACACTTGGTACTATCACAGGTCTTGCAGTGACAAGTGTATCTGACCAGAAAGAAGCAGCATTTGACTTTGTTGAGTGGGTTTCTGGTGAGGAAGGTGCAAAGATAATGGCTGAAACTGGTAATTTCCCAGCATTAATGAACGATGAAATTACAGATATTATCAGTAGTCTTGAGGGATTCCCAAGTGATGAGACAAGCAAGGAAGCTATGACAGTATCTAATCTGTATCTGGAAGTTCCTTATGGTGAAAATGTATCTGAAATCAATGATATTCTGGATACCTATCACAAGGCTATCATGAATCGTGAGGTTAGCATTGATGAGGGTATTGCATCCATGAACGAGGAAGTTGGAAAAGTTTTAGGAAAGTAGTTGGTTGCAAAGCAAAAATTAGAATGTGAGACTAGTAAATGCTAGTCTCGCATTAATTAAGTAAGGAGGAATATTAGAGGATGGATGAGAAAAAGAAAATTCAAATCGCTGCGTTGGAAGCAGAATCGGAGAATCTAATTACTCAGATTGCTACAGAAAACGACTTGGAAAAGAAAAAGAAATTAATTGTAAAGAGAGAGAAAATACAGGCACAAATTACTACAATTCGCAGTGGTCGGAGAATTAGCAGAGATACCAAGCGAAGCTTGGTAGCATATTCTTTTATCGCTCCAAACTTCATTGGATTTGCTGTTTTCACTTTGATTCCAATTATTTTTGCATTTGCGCTCGCATTTATGAAATGGGATGGTAGCAATGAAGTTACATTTGTAGGATTATCTAATTTCATTCGTCTTGGCTCAGATACCTTCTTCTGGGCGGCTTTGAAAAATACTTTGATTTATGTAGTAGGAACAGTTCCATTTACTATGATTGCTGCTTTAGCACTTGCCATTTTGTTGAATCAAAAGATTAAGGGAAAAGCATTTTTCAGAACCGTATCTTTCTTTCCATATGTTGCTTCTTTGGTTGCAATTACTGCAGTTTGGAGTATGATTTTCCACCCATCAAAAGGTCCTGTTAATTATATCTTATTAAACATATTCAATGTAGCACAGGGCGATTTGCCAAAATGGTTTAGCGGTGGTTTAGTCCTCGTTACATTAATTTTGTTTAGTATCTGGAAATACATGGGCTATTATATGGTTATCTACCTAGCTGGACTTCAGGGTATCTCTGCAGAATTGTATGAGGCAGGTAACTTGGATGGTGCAAATGCCTGGGAAAAATTTAAGTATATTACTTGGCCGCAGCTTCGTTCCACCACATTCTTCGTTGTCGTTATGCTGACTATCAACTGCTTTAAGGTGTATGATATTGCAGTTATGTTGGCGGGCGGTGGAGATGGTAAACTCAGTACTTCTGCAACCGTACTTGTGTACTATATTTACCAAAATGCATTTAATTACTGGGATTTGGGTTATTCTAGTGCCCTTGCAATGGTATTGTTTGCAATAGTATTAACCATTACATTGATACAGTTTGCTTACGAGAAGAAATTGGAAGAGTGATAGGAAGGAGGATTGAATGATGAAAGAGAAAAAGATGAGGTCAAAGCATCGGGCAGCAGTGATCAGTAAAGTAGTTATTTACATATTGTTGGTCGTTGTTACTGCGATAATGATAGTGCCTTTCTTGTGGATGTTATCTGCATCCATCAAATCAAACCGCGAAGTGTTTATTATGGATCCATTTGTATGGATTCCAGAAGTGCCAAAATGGGATAATTATATTAAGATTTGGACAAAGATTCCGCTTTTGACTTTTGTGAAAAATACAGTTATCTTAACAATTGTTGTTACCTGTTTGCAGATTTTGACCTCCAGCTTTGCTGCATATTCCTTTGCAAAATTGGAGTTCAGACATAAAAATGCTTTATTTCTGGCATACATTGCTACAATCGCAATGCCATGGCAGGTATATATGGTACCACAGTTTATCATGATGCGAAGAATGGGCTTGAATGATAAATTACTTGCCATGATTTGTCTGCAGGCATTTTCTGCATTTGGTGTGTTCTTGATGAAGCAGTTTTATGAGGGAATTCCGAGTGAACTTTGTGAGGCTGCGCGAATTGATGGTATGAGTGAATATCAAATTTATGCAAGGATTATGTTGCCACTATCAAAGCCAGCTCTGTCTACTCTGACAATTTTCACATTTGTAAATACTTGGAATGACTATTTAGGACCATTGATTTATTTAAGGTCCGAGTCAAAGAAGACAATTCAGCTTGGCTTGAAGATGTTTATTGGACAGTACTCCTCAGAGTATGGACTTATCATGGCAGGCTCTGTAG
>JBJELF010000115.1:0-2298 GCA_051879015.1 Lachnospiraceae bacterium | reverse complement strand
AGGAGGAAGCAGTTATGCCAGAAACAATTCTTACAACAGAATATTCGGAGGAAATGCAGAAATCCTATATTAATTATTCGATGTCTGTCATTACCTCCCGTGCTGTGCCTGATATCCGAGATGGATTAAAGCCTGTGCAGCGTCGCGTACTCTATGCTATGAACGAGCTGGGCTTGAATGCAGATAAGCCCCATCGTAAATCAGCTCGTATCGTTGGAGATGCAATGGGTAAATACCATCCTCATGGAGACAGTTCCATCTATGATGCGCTGGTTGTGTTGTCTCAGGATTTTAAAAAAGGTATGGCTTTGATAGATGGTCATGGAAACTTTGGTTCCATTGAGGGTGATGGCGCCGCTGCCATGCGTTACACGGAGGCGAGACTGAAAAAATTCACACAGGATGTGTATTTGGCGGATTTGGATAAGGATGTAGTGGACTTTGTGCCAAACTTTGATGAGACGGAGAAGGAGCCAGCAGTACTTCCAGTCCGTGTGCCAAACTTTTTGATTAATGGTTCCGAGGGTATCGCAGTCGGTATGACGACATCGGTGCCAACTCACAATTTGTCTGAGGTGGTGGATGGCATGGAGATGATGATTAAAAATCCGAATGTGACCATCGAGGAATTGATGACAGTCATTAAGGGACCTGATTTCCCGACAGGCGGTATTGTCACCAATAAAAAGGAGTTACTGTCCATTTATGAGACAGGAAAGGGAAAAATCAAGGTGCGTGGTCGTGCGGTGATTGAACCAGCGAAGCGAAAATCCGATAAGGATAAGATTGTCATCACAGAAATTCCTTATCCAATGATTGGCGCCAATATTGCCAAGTTTTTGAGTGATGTGGCGACTTTGGTGGACACCAAGAAATTGCCCGATATCACGGACATTTCCAATCAATCTTCCAAAGAAGGAATTAAGATTGTACTGGAGTTGAAGAAGGGTGCCGATGGAGAGCGAATCCTGCAGGGACTCTATAAGAAAACCAAGTTGGAGGATACCTTCGGTGTCAATATGCTCGCCATTGTAAACGGCAAACCAGAAGTATTGAATTTAAAGCAGATTTTAAAGCATAGTCTGGATTTTCAGGTGGAAATCAATACAAGAAAGTACACAACTTTGTTGGCTCGTGAGCAGGCGAAAAAAGAAATTCAGGAAGGTTTGATTCGTGCGGTTGATGTGATTGACCTGATTATTGAGATTATTCGCGGCAGCAAAAATTTGAAAATTGCCAAGGATTGCTTGGTCAACGGAAATGTGGAGAAAGTGACTTTCCGCCATGCGGAGTCAAAAGCACAGGCGGAACAGCTGCATTTTTCCGAAAATCAGGCGACTGCTATCCTGGAACTGCGTTTATCTCGTTTGATTGGTCTTGAAATTGCGGCATTGCAGCAGGATTACAAAAAAACTTGTAAGAATATTGATTTATACCGCAAGATATTAAATGATAAGAAGACAATGATGGATACCATCTATAATGATTTAGAGCAGATTCGACAGAATTATGGAGTGGAGCGCCGCACTGTCATTGCTGATGTGTCTGAGGCTGTCTTTGAAGAGACACCTGCTGAAGAGATTCCAGTGGTATTTACGATGAATCGTTTTGGATATGTCAAGCAGTATGAGATGAGTACGTTTGAACGCAATGAAGATTTGGTTCGAGAGGAAAGCCGCGCCCTTGTTTTTTGCCGAAGTACCTCCAAACTTTGTCTGTTTACGGATAAGGCTCAGGTACACAGCCTTAAGATGAGTGATGTGCCGCTTCACAAAATGAGGGATAAAGGAATTCCAGTAGATAATATCAGTAATTTTGATAGCACTCAGGAAAACCTTTTATATGTGCAGCCAGCTGAAGAGTTGGAAAAAAAGAAATTGCTCTTTGTCACACAGAAGGGGTTTGTTAAGTGGGTCGAAGGAACAGAATTTATTACCAATAAAAAGACCGTCAATTCCACAAAGCTGGGGGAGGAGGATACTTTATTTTTGGTAGCCGATGAGGTGCAGGTACATTCCTATATTGTTCTTGTGAGCAGACATCATCAGGCGATTCGTTTTTTGACAGAGGAAATCCCAACGGTAAAAAAGTCAGCTCAGGGAGTTAAGGGGATGAAGATGGAGGAAACGGATGGCATTGAACAGGTGTTTTTCTTGGAAGATGGAGAAAAATGCGTCATCAAGATAGAAAAAAAACGCATTGACTTGGCTGAATTGCCCTTGCGCAAGCGAGACAGTAAGGTGGAAAGTTTGGTATAAGTAAAAATATTAGTTGCAATTTTCTTTTTTTGTGATATAA
>JBJELF010000114.1:0-10424 GCA_051879015.1 Lachnospiraceae bacterium | reverse complement strand
CTGTATACTAACTTAGCTGTAATGACTTATTGGAAAGATTTTGCCATATAAAAATACTTGACTTTCCGTATACAAAAAATATAATGATATATAGAAGTGATTAGAGGTGCATACAGATGGACCTTTTGTTCAAAAATTGACTATGGAGGATTGTCAAGGATGAAGGTTTCTACAAAGGGCAGATATGCGCTGCGGATGATGCTGGATATTGCAGGACAAACAGATGGAAAGCCCGTGCGCATCAAGGAGATTGCTGCCAGACAGGGAATTTCGGACAAATATTTAGAGCAGATTATTTCCAGCTTAAACAGTGCGGGATTTGTGCGCAGCATCCGCGGTGCTCAGGGCGGTTATATGTTAAAGAAGGAACCGAAGGACTATACCGTTGGTATGATTTTGAGATTGATGGAGGGTTCGCTGGCTCCAGTGGCATGTGTGGAAGAAGATGCTTCCTTTTGTGAGAGAGAGGATTGTTGTGCTACTTTGATTGTTTGGAAAAAAATCAATCAGGCAATCAATGATGTCGTAGACAATATTACACTGCAGGATTTATTGGATTGGCAAGCACAGCAGTAAATAAGAGATAATTGGCTGAATAGCTACATTGTATTATAAGATGGAGATTGTTATGGAAAAGAAAGCATTAGTGGCCATGAGCGGAGGGGTGGATTCCAGTGTGGCGGCGTATTTGATGAAACAGCAGGGATATGAAGTAATGGGTGTGACCATGAAGCTTTATGACAATGAGGACATCGGGGAAAGTCGGGAGAAGAGCTGCTGCACTCTTTCGGATGTGGAAGATGCAAGAAATGTGGCAAACACTCTGAACATTCCTTACTATGTCTTCAATTTTAGAGAACAGTTTGGCGAGAAAGTAATTAAGCGATTTGTCGATACCTATCTTGAGGGCGGCACGCCAAATCCATGTGTGGACTGCAATCGTCATTTGAAATTCACTGGATTAATGCACAAAATGTATGAACTGGGCTACGACTATGTGGTTACGGGTCATTATGCTCGTATTGAGCAGGACAAACAGATGGGACGTTTTTTGCTGAAAAAGGGAATGGACGAGACAAAAGATCAGAGTTATATGCTGTACTCTATGAATCAGCAGCAGTTGGCACATACTTTGTTTCCATTGGGTGAGTACTGTAAAACAGAGATTCGACAGATTGCTGAGGAGAATGGCTTTGTCAATGCCAGAAAACATGATAGTCAGGATATTTGTTTTGTGCCAGATGGTGATTATGGCACTTTTATTGACAAGTATCTGGGCCGTACCTCTAAGCCAGGAAATTTTGTGCTGCGGGATGGTACTGTGTTAGGGCAGCACAAGGGAATCATTCGCTACACTGTCGGACAGAGAAAGGGTTTGGGGATTGCCTATCGTGTGCCGTTGTATGTCATCGGCAAGGATTTGCAGCGCAATGAAGTAATTTTAGGAGAACTGGAAGAATTGTATCAGTCAGAATTATATGCTGATGATATCAACTTGATTTCGGTGGAACGAATTGATGGTGAGCTGCGCTGCAAGGCGAAGATTCGTTATCGTCAAAAAGAGGAGTGGGCGACTGTGACACAGGAAGGGGATAAACTTCATGTGGTTTTTGATACACCGCAGCGAGGCATCACTGCAGGACAGGCGTTGGTACTGTATGATGATGATGTGGTAGTCGGTGGCGGAACGATTCTTTCTATGTAAATTGCAAAAAAGTTGATTGCTTCTTATTTTGCGCTCATGCAAAACAAGCAAGAGTGATATATAACATAAGCTTTTTAGGGAATGGATATTAGCTCCATTCCTTTTTTTTACATTTATTTTTTTAAAATTTTACATGGAAAGGATAATATATTTTACATTTGAGCTCTATTCTGTAACTGTGTTGAAAACACAGATAGGAGAATAAGATGATGAGAAAATTAGTGAAGACAGCTGCAGCCGTAATGATGAGTGCAGCATTAGCAATGACCATGTTAGCAGGATGCTCCAATGGAAATAGTAATGAGAATACTTCTGGACAGACAAGTCAGCAGGAAAATGAGAATGACAGCACCGCTGCGCAGGATAATCAGGTATCAGATGAAGGAATCGATTATAAGTCCGTTACAGGAACGGTAGCGATGGCGGGAAGTACTTCTATGCAGAAGATGGCTCAGGCATTGCAGGAAGCATTTATGGAAGTTGCTCCAGGTGTAAAAGTAACAGCTGAGTTTAATGGTTCTTCCGCAGGTATTGAGGCATTGATTAACGGAAGTGTAGTAATTGGAAACGCATCCAGAGAGTTAAAGGATAGCGAGAAGGAAAGCGGTGCAGTAGAAAATATCGTGGCAATTGATGGAATTGCAGTGATTGTAGATACAGCAAATACCGTTACCGATTTAACAAAGGATGATTTGACGAAGATTTATACTGGAGAGGTAACCAACTGGAAAGATTTGGGCGGAAATGACCAGGCAATTGTAGTAATTGGTCGTGAGGCTGCTTCTGGTACCAGAGGTGCGTTTGAGGAATTGTTGGGAATCGAAAATCAGTGCAATTACTCGAATGAGTTGGATAACACAGGTGCAGTTATGGCAAAGGTAGCATCTACAGCCGGTGCAATTGGTTATGTATCTTTGGATGTATTGGATGGTTCTGTAAAGGCAGTTGCCTTGGAGGGTGTTGAGGCAACCGTGGAGAATGTCAAAGCAGGTAATTATTTCTTAAGCCGTCCGTTTGTTATGGCTACTTTGGGTGAAATCAGCGAGCAGAGCGAGGCAGTACAGGCATTTTTCCAGTTCATTCAGTCTGACGAAGGAAAGCAGGTTATTGAGAAGGTTGGTCTAATTACAGTAGATTGAGGTTGATAATATGAGCGACGGGAAAACTGGAAAAAACTCAATTTTTGCTGGAAAGCATGCGAAGTCCGTAGTAGAACAAATTGCAAAATGGATTTTTATATTCTGTGCATTTTTAGCTATCGCAGCAGTATTTTTCATTACAGTGTATATGATTATCAAAGGCGCCCCTGCCTTCGCAGAGGTGGGGGTAGCTGAGATTCTATTTGGAACCGTATGGTCGCCGACGGAGGGAAAGTTTGGTATCCTTTACATAATTTTAACTTCCATTGTTGGTACGGGTATGGCAATTTTGATTGGTGTGCCGATTGGTTTGCTGACAGCCGTCTTTTTAGCAGAGGTAGCGCCGCCAAAGTTGGCAGGGATTGTAAAGCCGGCGGTTGAACTGTTGGCAGGTATTCCCTCCGTTATTTACGGTTTATTAGGAATCTTGATTTTGAATCCTCTGATGTATAAGCTGGAGCTGTTGATTTTTTCTGGTTCGGAGACCCATCAGTTTACTGGCGGCTCTAATTTACTGGCAGCTGTGTTAGTGTTAGCGATTATGATTCTTCCAACTGTTATTAATGTCAGTGAATCAGCCCTTCGTGCGGTGCCAAATCAACTTCGTGCTTCTTCGTTAGCCTTGGGAGCTTCTAAGATTCAGACGATTTTCAAAGTAGTCATACCAGCAGGAAAATCGGGTATCATCAGTGCGATTGTATTGGGTGTGGGCCGTGCGATTGGTGAGGCTATGGCAATTACTTTGGTGGCAGGCTCTGCAGTCAATTTTCCATTGCCATTTAATTCAGTACGATTCCTGACAACGGCCATTGTCAGCGAGATGTCCTACTCGTCAGGTACTCATAGGAAGGTATTGTTTGGCATCGGTCTGGTATTGTTCGTGTTTATTATGATTATTAATCTCTCGCTGACGAGCATTTTGAAGAAGGAAGACAAGGATGACAAGTAATAATAGTATAAAAAAGACAACAACTCGCATCAGCGACAATCTTATGTATGGTTTGATTTATGCCAGCGCTGCTTTTGCAGTATTGCTGTTGATTGGAATTTTAGGTTATGTATTTGTGCGGGGTATTGGAAATATCAGTATTGAGTTTCTGACTAGTGTTACCAGTGTTCTGCGAGGTACAGTCGGAATTTTGGGAAATATTATAAATACCATTTACATTGTAATTATCACATTGTTGATTGCTGCGCCAGTAGGAGTTGGTTCTGCCATTTACTTAAATGAATATGCAAAGCCAGGTAAATTTGTTCGTTTGGTTGAATTTACAACAGAGACTCTTTCTGGTATTCCTTCCATTATTTTTGGTCTTTTTGGCAGCGTGTTCTTTGGTGAAGTACTTCATTTGGGTTACTCCATTTTAAATGGTGCCTTGACCTTAACTTTGATGGTTCTTCCATTAATTACAAGAAATACGCAGGAAGCACTAAAGACAGTGCCGGACAGCTATCGAACTGGTGCTCTGGGGATGGGAGCTGCAAAGTGGCATATGATTCGTACGATTTTGTTGCCGTCAGCGATGCCAGGTATTATTACAGGTATCATCTTAGCGATTGGACGTATTGTTGGTGAGTCAGCTGCATTGTTATTTACTGCTGGAAGTGATGGTTCCTTGCCAAAACAGGCAATTGGATGGCTGAACAAAATTTTTCAGTCAGGTGGTACAATGACCATCAATTTGTATTTGAACATGGGCAATGGTGAGTATGATATAGCATTTGGTACGGCACTGGTTTTACTGGTGGTTGTATTGGTTATCAATTTCTTGACGAAGTTTTTGGCATCGAAGTTTGATGTGACAAAGAAAAAATAGTGGAGTTTGTTATGGATAATATAAAAATTAGTACGAAGGATTTACACCTTTATTATGGCGACAATCATGCTCTGAAGGGCATCAATATGAATATTCGTGCCAATGCAGTGACTGCATTTATCGGACCTTCCGGATGTGGTAAGTCCACCTTCTTAAAAACTTTGAATCGCATGAATGATTTGATAGACTGTGTAAAAATTACTGGTGAAGTATTATTAGATAATGAAAATATTTATGCGCCAGGTGTGGATACTACACTATTGAGAAAGAAAGTTGGTATGGTATTTCAGCAGCCAAATCCATTTCCAATGAGCATTTATGACAACATTGCCTATGGACCTAGAATTCATGGCATCAAAAATAAGTCGGAGTTGGATCAAATTGTAGAGCGCAGTTTGAAGGGAGCGGCAATTTTTGATGAAGTGAAGGATCGTCTAAAGAAATCCGCGTTGGGACTTTCTGGTGGACAGCAGCAGAGACTTTGTATTGCCAGAGCATTAGCGGTACAGCCAGATGTGCTTCTGATGGATGAGCCAACTTCTGCGTTGGATCCAATTTCTACTTTAAAAGTTGAGGAATTGATGGAATCGTTGAAGAAGAACTATACTGTTATTGTAGTAACTCACAATATGCAGCAGGCGGCTCGTGTGGCAGATGATACTGCATTTTTCTTAACAGGAGAAGTAATTGAGTTTGGAAGCACCCAACAGTTGTTCTCGAATCCGAAGAATCAGAAAACGGAAGAGTATATTACGGGTAGATTTGGTTGATAGGAGGAAGGAAGTATGACAACAATCATCCGTCAGCGCTTTGAAAAGCAGTTGAAAGAATTAAATGATGATTTAATTCTCATGGGGAAAAATATGGAACAGGCGATTGGCATGGCAACGGATGCTCTGGTAAAGCAGGATGTAAAGATTGCAAAACAGGTCATGGAGTTTGATGATGTAATTGATCAGTTAGAACGCGATATCGAAAGTCTTTGTATGAAACTATTGCTGTGTCAGCAGCCAGTAGCACGTGACTTACGTTTCGTGTCTGCTGCTCTTAAGATGATTACTGATATGGAGAGAATCGGAGATCATGCATTTGATATTGGAAATTTGACTACATTTATGGCCGATAAACCTTATGCTATTGATATTGGAAATTTGCAGAAAATGTCTGAGGAGACTATGAAGATGGTGATGCAGGCTGTGGAGGCTTTCACCAGTCGAGATGAGGAATTAGCTCAAGAGGTAATTGACCATGATGAGGTGGTTGATGATTTGTTTGTAGAGTTCAAGGCAAATATTATTAGGGAGATTCGCGAGAATACACAGGATGTAGGTGAGCAGGCAGCTGATTTATTAATGGTATCCAAATATTTTGAGCGAATTGGCGACCATGCAGTAAATATAGCAGAGTGGGTAAATTTTGCTGTAAATGGAGAGCGATAGAAAATATTTTTTAATTGCAATGATGTGGATGTCAAAAGGTCATATATTTTCATGATATCGAGTGAAGTGGCATAGTTAGATGGATTCTAGCTATGCCATTTTCCATTTCCGGATTGAGGTATTTTGCTTCCATGACACAGAAGGATTACTACATACATGGTTCGCTCGCAATCCGAAAAACATTTGAAATCCGTCCTATTCGGGCAGTTTTCTTATGTTTTGTGGGTTCCAAAGTCAGGCTTGTTCATGGAAACATGAAACGTATGACCTTTTGACTTTGGTATTATAAAATTGCTTGATAGGTATAGAAAATTATGTTATGATAATAAAGGTCAAACCGCAAGAAAAGGAGAAAATATAATGGCAGGATTGCGGTAGGTAATGTGCTATTAGGAGAAAATTATCATGACGATAGAAGAAATGAAAAGACGAAAGAGAGAGATGGGATACAGCTATTTACAGATTTCACAGATGTCAGGAGTGCCTTTAGGGACCGTGCAAAAAATCTTCGGAGGAATGACGAGCGCACCAAGATATCAGACCTTACAGGCTCTGGAAAAAATTTTTCGTTCAACGGAAATTCAGGAGCGGACATTGAATGCAAATGATGAAAAGAGGAACTTGGGAGATGAAATGCTTCAAGGAGCTAATTTAGATACGATACATCAGTTAATTTGCAGCCAAATTCATGTTCAGTTAGCTGTTGGGATGGAGGTATGCAAAAAAGAGGGAGTTGTGTTGGCTTATCCGATTCCAGTACAGTTAGGTGGGGCAGGAAAGCATTGTGAAAAAGAGGATATTGTGAGACCTGATCTTATCGTGGTCTGTGACAGAGCAAAACTATTAAAGAATTGTGTGTGTGGTACTCCTGATTTAATTGTGGAAGTGATAGATACTGAGGAAAAAAAGAAGTCTTTATTTTTAAAGGCAGATCAGTATATGAGTGCGGGTGTCAGTGAATATTGGGTGGTCGATGCACAGAAGAAAGTTGTATTGGTGTATCATTTTGCAAAGGATGTGATTCCAATCGTGTATGATTTTCAAGATCAAATTCCTGTGAGATTGTTGGAAAACAAAATTATGATCAATTGTAAACGAATACAGGAACAAATGGACTGGATTGAGAGGTGAATTGTTAGATTCGATAATCAATAAAATGAATAAGAAATAGGATGAGATTGATTATGTTAGAGAAAATTAAAAAAAGTTATGAACATACTATTTACGCAAGCTATGTAGGATATATTACACAGGCAATCGTCAACAATTTTGTGCCGCTTTTATTTTTAACTTTTGCTTCGGATTACAACTTGAGTTTAGACAAAATTACTTTGATTACGACGATCAATTTTGCAGTACAGCTTTGTGTGGATTTACTGTCGACGAAAGTAATTGATCGGATTGGGTATCGTATTTCCATCATGATAGCACATGGATGTGCGGCAGCTGGATTGATTGGTCTGGCATTTTTTCCAACTTTATTTGGAAATGCTTACGCAGGTATTATGGTGGCTGTCGTACTCTATGCCATTGGCGGAGGCGTGATTGAGGTGCTGATTAGTCCGATTGTAGAGGCATGTCCAACTAAGAAAAAAGAAGCCGCAATGGGACTGCTTCATTCCTTTTATTGTTGGGGCCATGTGGGTGTCGTCCTGCTGTCTACACTATTTTTTTCTGTTTTTGGTATAAAAAATTGGAAGATGATGGCTTGCATTTGGGCATTGGTACCATTGATAAATATTCTTTATTTTTCTTTGGTTCCCATTTATCCGATTGTTAATGAAAATGAAAAAATGTCCTTTGAAAGTTTGTTGAAGCAGAAGGTTTTTTGGCTGATTGTCATTTTGATGATTTGTGCAGGAGCTTCCGAGCAGGCTATGAGTCAGTGGGCATCAGCTTTTGCAGAGTCAGGGTTAAAGGTATCTAAGACCATCGGTGACCTAGCTGGTCCATGTGCTTTTGCCGTCTGCATGGGAACAGCGCGTGCTATCTATGGAAAATATAGTGATAGATTTCTGCTGCGTCAGATGATGATGGGCAGTGCCGTTTTATGTATCGGATGTTATCTGCTGGCTATCTTTGCAGGCAATCCTGTATTAAGTTTGATTGGCTGCTCTCTCTGTGGATTTTCGGTGGGTATTTTCTGGCCAGGGACTTTTAGTATTGCGGCGGTGCAGCTGCCTGGAGGCGGTACTGCCATGTATGCACTCTTAGCTTTGGCAGGAGATGTTGGCTGTTCTGCTGGACCTACGGTGGTGGGGATGATTGCGAATGCAGCGGATGGTGAGTTAAAAAATGGACTGTGTGCGGCGATTGCGTTTCCTGTGCTGATGCTGACAGGATTGTTGATGCTGCGTAAAAAAAAGGATTCATGCCTGTGAAGTAAGTAGGTCAGTTTAGAAAGTGAGAAAAAATAAAATATGAAGGTTTTGATTATTGGAGATCCCAAACGCAGTGAGCGTTATATGCCAAATCTGCCTATCACAAGAGAGGTGGAGAGAGTATTTGTGCCATTAAAGGCAAATATTGAAGAAATTTTAAAGGTCGGTGCCGATGCAGAAGTGATTATCGCAGATGCAATTGCCAAAGTACCAGCAGATTTAATTGAGAAAATGCCAAAGTTAAAAATGATTCATTCGGAAGGCGTAGCCTACAATGGAATTGATATAGCGAAGGCGACACAGCGACAGATTTATGTCTGCAATAATAAAGGTATGAATGCCAGTGCAGTGGCAGAGCAGGCTATTTTGTTGATGTTGGGTCTGCTGCGAG
Source organism: Lachnospiraceae bacterium (assembly GCA_051879015.1). Lineage (GTDB taxonomy): Bacteria > Bacillota > Clostridia > Lachnospirales > Lachnospiraceae > JBJELF01. The sequence continues at coordinate 1,552 of JBJELF010000114.1, read as the reverse complement.
ATGTCATTTCTGGTCATGCCAGCGAGCTGGAAGGAGAGCAGATTCGTGTCAAAGAACGCAAGATGGTGGAGGGTATCACCGATTTAGCAGATTGCAAGGTGGGTTTGATTGGATTTGGGGATATTGCTAAAGCCACAGCTGAAAGATTGCATGCTTTTGGCAGTCAAGTTTACTACTATAATCGCAGCCGTAAATCGGCTGAGGAAGAAGAAAAATATCATGTGCAGTATCTTTCTTTGGAAGAATTGGCAAGCAGATGCGATATTATCAGTATTCATGTCGCTGTCACTCCTCAGACAATTGGTATGATAGACAAGGCTTTCTTGTCTAAAATGAAGCCAACGGCTTATTTTATCAATACTTCTCGCGGTGAGTTGGTTAACAATGTGGATATGAAGGAAGCTCTTGAGCAGGGTATCATTGCGGGAGCTGGTTTTGATACAATTGCACCGGAGCCAACCACAAAAGACAATCCATTATTGAATCTTGCTTCCGATTGTCAGGCAAGAGTAGTGTACTCACCTCATATTGGAGGTATCACGACAGGTTCTTTCCAGCGAGGATATCGTATGATGTGGGAAAATGTATCGCGTATTGCAGCAGGAGAGCGTCCAAATCACATCGTTAACAATGTATGATGTTGGGGTCAAAATATTTTTTGACCCCAACATCATTTGATTTTTATTTTTTATGAATCATTCTTCCATTTGGACTCGCTTTGTGATCAGTTCTTCCATCTCATCCTTTTTCTTGCCCAAAGCAAACGCTAATTCTCCGTATAAATGATTTTCAGCCAACTTAAAATACTTTTCATCCACTGCTGTATTTTTCTTTCCTTGTGCCACACGTCTCTCTCGGCGATGGTACATATTCTTAATAATTCCCACTAATGCCTTCAAATCACAGCTCTGAATCGCTTGACGATAAATCATTTCACGCTCTCTATCATTTTGAATCCATGTTTCTTCAATTTCTGGTATTTCATCAATAATCGACCATGCTTCCTGTTCATTTACTGCCTTACGCAGCTGAGAGTCTGCTCTCTCCACCGATACATAAATCTTTGAGCAATTCTGTTCCAACGGAATCAGCAAGTAGTAATCCTTTACTTCGTTTTTATGGAACATATCCATCTGTACTACGCCTTCAATCTTACACACACCATCATTTGCTCTCACAATGTAATCACCTACTGCAAACATACTGAGCTCCTTTCTATCATTTTCATATTTTGAACTGCTATCATATATAATGTAACACTTTTTTTCGATTTTCGTAAGCATTTTTTTGCAGTAAAGAATTTGCGGGATTTGATATCATGAATTAAAAATAAGTTTTTATTGATAAGATCTTAAAGTATATGACTTCAGACATGGATAGGGAATGTCAATCTGGCAAAAAAATATTGTGCTCGTATTTTATTTTACAGATTGACAATTATTGTCATATTATGTAGAATACGGAGTAACAAGCAAAGAAGCTGAGTATTCGCTCAGCTTTTTTTTGTTATAGCTACGTCCACGTAAAAATAGTTATTTGCGCGACGCGTGGG
>JBJELF010000113.1:0-10433 GCA_051879015.1 Lachnospiraceae bacterium | reverse complement strand
GGTGATTGAAGAAAAAAATATTAATCGATTTTATCATATTACAGATGATATGAAAAAGGCAGGTATAAAAGCTGGAAAATTAAAAGGGGTATATGTTTCTCTGGTTGGTATGTCCAGTGCCATTTGTATCGCTATTGTGCTGCAAAAGGGCGGAATGATGGTCAAAGAAAATATTATGCTGGTTGGTACTTTATCAGCCTTTATCACCTATGCTGTAGGAATCTTTAATCCAATTCAAAATATTGCGGAGAGTTTGTCGGAAATTGTTTCCACTCAGGCAAGTATCGAGCGTGTCTGTGGTCTTTTGGAAGAGGCCATTCGGGTTAGTGACACTCCGGAGGTCATTGAAAAATATGGCACTGCTTTCAATCAGAAGCGGGAAAATTGGGAACCAATCAAGGGAGATATTTTGTTCGATCATATTTCCTTTCACTATCCAGATGCAAAAGAATATGTGCTGCAGGATTTTTATCTGCATGTGCCTGCTGGCACTACCATTGCTATTGTTGGTGAGACTGGGGCAGGCAAAAGTACATTAGTTAATTTGGCCTGTCGTTTCTTTGAACCAAATGAGGGCAATATCTATGTTGACGGTGTAAATTATCGAGAGCGCAGTCAGGCATGGCTGCATAGTTCTTTGGGTTATGTCCTTCAGACACCACATTTGTTTATGGGAACTATCATGGAGAATATTCGTTATGGGCGATTAGATGCGACGGATGAGGAAGTTTATGAGGCAGCTAAGATGGTATCCTTGGATAAAGTAGTGGAAAAATTTCCTAAAAGATGGGAGACTCAGGTAGGAGAAGGAGGTGACTCCTTGTCGACAGGGGAAAAACAGTTGATTTCTTTTGCAAGAGCAGTGTTGGCGAATCCAGCCATTTTTGTTCTTGATGAAGCTACTTCTTCCATTGATACGGAGACGGAAAAGTTGATTCAAGATGCTATTGCATATCTTTTAAAGGATCGCACTTCTTTTATCATTGCACACAGACTGTCTACCATTCGGCAGGCAGATTGTATTTTGGTGGTGAAAGATGGGAAAATTATTGAGCAGGGAACTCATGAGGAACTGCGGAAAAAGCGTGGCTATTATTATGAGCTATGTCAGAGTCAGCGTTCTGGAATGGATAACATTGTTTTGGACTTAGGAGGAAAAAATGAATGCTTTTAAAGAGTGGCTGAAGGGACTGACTCATGTGCCAGCCTTTGGCAAAAAAATGGCTTGTATGATGACTGGAATTTTATTTATGGGATTGACTTTATCTATTTTAATTTCCATTAATTTAGGTACAGATCCATGCAGTTGTGCCTATTTAGGAGTGGCAAGTCAAATTCATTTAAGCTACGGTAATACGACAGTGCTGTTAAATTTAATTCTATTTATTGCAGTAATTCGATATAAGCCAAGTCTGATTGGGTTTGGTACTGCAGCTAATATGATTTTGTTGGGTTATATCACAGATTTTTTTCGGTGGGTATGGAAAATGATATTGCCAGCTAATTTTTTTATGGAAGATAGCGTGCGTTTTGGTCTGCTGCTACCAGTGTTGTTGGTGTTCATTGTTAGTGCGGCCTGCTATATGGCATCTGACTTGGGTGTAGCACCTTATGATGCCATTCCATATATAGTGACTGAGAAACAAAATAAAATATCGTTCCGCACATTCCGAATGCTTTGGGATATCTCTTTTACACTGATTGGATTTTGCCTGGGAAGTACAGTGGGAATTGTCACTGTTATGGCGGCATTTCTGTTAGGTCCCATTATTGCGGCCATCCAAAAGCAGTTAGTTAAGATATTAGTGTAAATGGATTATGTAGATATAGGGAATAAATATTTAGATATAGAGAAAAACTATAACTAAAGATGAGAAAAAAGTATTTTTCTGTTGAGAACAGTTTCGCTATACTAAAGAACATGGATTAAGAACAGAAAGGACGTTAAAATATGAAAATTAGTGAAATCTTGGGGAGAGACAAAGTGACACTGTCTTTTGAAGTGTTTCCCCCAAAAACAATAGAAAAATATGATTCCATCGACCGCGCAGTGCGCGAAATTGCGACATTGCAGCCAGATTTTATGAGTGTAACCTATGGAGCTGGAGGCGGAACTAGCCAGTATACAGTCTCCATTGCCTCTACTGTTCAAAATGAGTTGAAGGTGCCAGCCTTAGCGCATTTGACCTGTGCTTCCGCAGATAGGCAGAAAATTCGTGAGGTGCTCACTCAGCTTCGTGCACAGGGCATTGAAAATGTACTGGCTTTGCGCGGTGATATTCCAGAGGGCGGACGTGTGCATTTTGACTATCCTTATGCTTCCGATTTGACAAGAGAAATCAAGAAATTTGGCGGATTTTGTATTGGCGGAGCCTGCTATCCTGAGGGACATCCCGAGTCAGCCAACAAAAAAGAAGATATTCTTCATCTGAAAGAAAAGGTAGATGCAGGTTGTGAATTTTTGACAACTCAGATGTTTTTTGAAAATGATACTTTCTTTAATTTCTTATATCGTGTCAGAGAAAATGATATTCGGGTGCCGATTGTGGCAGGAATTATGCCAATCACCCATGTATCTCAGATTAAGAGGACGATGCAGCTGTCAGGCAGTACGCGGCTGCCAAAACGTTTCACTGATTTGGTGGATCGTTTTGGGGACAAACCAGCAGCTATGCAGCAGGCAGGTATTGCTTATGCTACGGATCAAATTATCGATTTAATTGCCAATGGAATTAATAACATTCATGTTTATTCCATGAATAAACCGCAGGTGGCGAAACAGATTCAGTCAAATCTATCTGAAATTTTGAAGGTGTGACAGAGATAAAAAAGGAAAAGATGATTATGAAAAAAATATGGAATGAGAATCGATTTGTATACTGTGATGGCGGAACAGGTGCCATTTTGCAGGAGATGGGTTTACAGGCAGGTGAACTTCCAGAAAATTGGAATTTGGAACATCCGGATCGATTAATATGGCTTCATCAGCAATATGCACTGGCGGGAGCTGACATTATCAATGCCAATACTTTTGGAGCCAATGGATTAAAATTTACGGGAAAAGATGGCAGTTACAGTGTGGAAGAAATTGTAATGGCAGGCATTTTCAATGCAAAAAAGGCAGTTGCTCTGGCTGGCCGAGGTGCTGACTCAGACCATCCTGCCTATGTGGCATTGGATATGGGACCAACTGGAAAACTGCTGAAACCTATGGGGGATTTAGAGTTTGAGAAGGCAGTTGATCTATATGCGGAGGTTGTATGTGCTGGCGTGAAAGCGGGAGCGGATTGTATCTTGATTGAGACAATGTCTGATATGTATGAGCTCAAGGCGGCCGTGTTGGCAGCGAAGGAAAACAGTGATTTACCTATTCTGGCCACAGTAATTTTCAGTGAAAATGGAAAAATGCTTACGGGCGGTACCCCGGAGTCTGTGACTGCACTGTTGGAGGGGCTTGGTGTAGATGCTATTGGTGTCAACTGCGGTTTAGGACCAGATTTGATGATTCCCATGGTAAAGCGTATGTTGGAGGTGGCTTCCGTTCCTGTCATAGTCAATCCAAATGCAGGTCTGCCAAGAAGCGAGCAGGGCAAAACGGTCTATGATGTGGGACCGGAGGAATTTGCAGATACGATGCTACAGATTGCAGATTTGGGCGCTCGCATTTTGGGCGGCTGCTGTGGTACGACACCAAAGCATATCAGAGTTTTGGTAGAGCGCACAAAAAATAAGGTACCGAAGCCTGTCAACGAGAAGTATCGAACTGTTGTTTCTTCCTACTCTCAGGCAGTGGAGATTGGAAGAAAGCCTATAATTGTGGGTGAACGTATTAATCCAACCGGAAAGAAAAAATTTAAACAAGCACTGCGAGAACAGAATTATGAGTATATTTTGCAGGAAGCTTTGACACAGGAAGAGAATGGTGCTCATGTATTGGATGTCAATGTAGGTTTGCCAGAGATTGATGAGAAGGCGACAATGGTTCATGCCGTAAAAGAAATTCAAGCTATTTTAGATGTGCCGCTGCAGATTGATACTACAAGTAAGGAAGTGATGGAGGCAGCTCTTCGGGTTTATAATGGAAAGGCATTGATTAACTCTGTCAACGGAAAACAGGAAGTGATGGAGGAAATTTTTCCGCTTGTGAAAAAGTATGGCGGTGTGGTGGTCGCTTTGGCTCTTGATGAAGATGGAATTCCGGCCACGGCAGAGGGACGAATTGCAATCGCTGAGAAGATTTATAAAAAGGCTGAGGAGTATGGCATTGCAAAGAAGGATATTTTAATTGATGCCCTGACCATGACAATCAGTACAGACCCTAGTTCGGCGGCGACTACGCTGGATACAGTGCGTCATATCAGCAAAGAGATGGGTGGAAAAACCATTTTGGGTGTATCCAACATTTCCTTTGGACTTCCTCAGCGGGAAAATATTAATGCCTCTTTTTTTGTAATGGCGTTGCAGGCAGGATTAAGTGCAGGTATTGTCAATCCTAATTCGTTAGCAATGATGCGTGCTTATGATACGTTTTTAGCTTTGTCAGGTTTGGATGATCGTTTTGAAAATTATCTGAGTAAATATTCGGCACCGTTGACTCCAGAAAAAATACAAATGGTATCGGTGACGGCAAAGCCTGCAGCAGGTGCAGTAGATTCTCTCGGAGCGGCTATTGAAAAAGGTTTAAAGGAAAAAGCAGCAGAATATACGGCAGCGATGCTGAAAGAGACGCCGGCCATGGATATTATAAATAAAGAATTAATTCCGGCATTGGATCGTGTGGGCAAATCCTTTGAGAAAGGTATTGTTTTTTTGCCTCAATTATTGATGAGCGCTGACTGTGCACAGACTGCATTTGAGGTCATCAAAGAAACCTTGCAGAGAGAGGGACATACCCAGACGAAGAAAGGAACCATTGTCTTGGCAACAGTGCGGGGAGATATTCATGACATAGGAAAAAATATTGTCAAGGTGCTGTTGGAAAATTATGATTACAATGTCATTGATTTGGGAAAAGATGTACCAGAGGAAAAGGTGTTGGAAGCCGTCCTTGAGCACCATGCTCCTCTGGCAGGCCTGAGTGCATTGATGACCACCACAGTAGTTAATATGGAATCTACCATTAAGTTACTTCATGAGAAAGCCCCTTGGTGTAAAATTGTAGTGGGAGGTGCTGTCTTAACTCAGGAATATGCTGATGCCATCCATGCGGATAAATACTGCAAGGATGCCATGGCGACGGTTAACTACGCCGAAAAACTTCATGAGGCAGGAATTTTAGTATGAGAGTCTCGTCAATAGTATTTATGGGCATTCAAGGAATAATTTCCATGCCATGATTCCACTCATGCTTTATGTCTGTATGAGATTTAGAAAATATACATTGATTGTAAATATGAGCAGCACATAAATCTTTTTCAAATAAATGAGCAGCGGCGGCAGAGTTTAACTTTGCAGCCGCTGTCTTTGTGATGAGAGGAAGGGTACTTTTCTGTTTGAGCTCATACAAAAGAGGACTGGCACTCTTGCGAAAACCCAGAATACGGGCGTAGGAAGTAAATTCTTTTTGAGTCCATAAAGTAATATCAGTCTGCTTGATATCCAGAATAAGATGGAGCAGACAGCGGCTGATGCGAGAATACGTGTACTGCTTGGTTTTTAAATAACTACAGGTTTGGGAGAATGTCATGGGAGTTTGCTGAATTTTCTTCAGGCGATGAGATAATTCTTCTGACATATCCCAATAGAGTTCGTAATCATTTTCTATCAATTTTTTATAATTTAATATCGAGGACAAATCATCCGCCTGTAAAAAGCTATATCGAGATAGATAATCTGTTAAGAGTGCATAGACAGTTGATGGCATGGAGGCAGCTAGGTCCGATATATCTGTTTTTTCATAGATAGCTGCACGAAGACCAGAGGCGGAAACAAAGGGGGATTGCAGGTTGGTATCGTGATAATGATTTCCCATACGCTTGATAGTAATGGGGGTGATGGCGCAGGGAAGGCGCTGCAATGCCTTGAGATATTCAATGGCCAAAATATTATTGGGTTCCTTTATAATAGAAGAGAGAAAGTTATCGTTATGCAGATATTGATTTCCATAACAAATTAAGGCTTTTTCTCTGGCGACAGGAAAGGAGGCTCCCTGTTTTTGAAATTGATTTAAGAGGGCAGAAAACTCCTCTGGCTCTTCGGATAGAATCTGAGCAATCATGTTTAACTCATTTAAATTGCCAGATTCACTTCCAAAGCAGAGGAAGTCTACACAGTTTAGCTGGTACAGCAGGGAGATGGCACCAGAGGCAAAAAATTCTCCGCTGCCTGTCGCATAAGGAACGGGTAATTCAATGACTAAATCGGCACCTGACTGCAAAGCCATGCGAGTGCGAGTGTATTTGTCAATGAGGGCAGGTTCACCTCGCTGGACAAAATTGCCGCTCATTAGGACAATAAGAAAGTCTGCTTGAGTGAGACGGCGTGATTCCTGTAAATGATAAAGATGACCATTGTGAAATGGATTATATTCGGTGATGACGGCGGCAATTTTCATGATAGACTCCTTTTGTTCACAAATTTTACAAACTTTTTTTGAAAATACCTCTTTACAATTCGAGAAAATGTGGTATATTTGTTATACAAGAAGTAGAACAAATAAAAACCTATTATGGCATGATTCAATCAGTGATTTGATGATTGTCCTATGATTAGATGCGCCGCCATGGCAGGCGGCAGGATGGAGGGTTTTATGAATATCAATAAATTTACACAAAAATCAATGGAAGCAGTCAGTCAGTGCGAAAAGTACGGATATGACTACGGAAACCCTGAGGTTGATCAGGAACATTTGTTATTGGCTTTGTTGGAGCAGGAAGATGGTCTGATTGGTAAGTTAGTGACCAAGATGGAAATTCAACTGCCTTACTTAGTTAATCGTGTAGAGCAAGAAATTAACAAAAAGCCAAAGGTACAAGGCGGCAAGCTTTACATGACACAAGATTTAAATAAAGTTTTGACCAGTGCCGAGGATGAGGCAAAGGCTATGGGAGACGAATATGTTTCTGTGGAACATTTGATGTTGTCTATTATCAAGCAGCCAAGCCGAACCATGAAGGAGATTCTCAAAGAGTATGGTATCACAAGAGAACGATTTCTGCAAGCACTGTCCACCGTGCGCGGCAATCAGCGCGTAGTCAGTGATAATCCAGAGGCAACCTATGATACTTTGGTAAAATATGGCGAAGATTTGGTAGAGAAGGCTAGAAACCAAAAGTTGGATCCAGTGATTGGCAGGGACGGTGAGATTCGCAATGTCATTCGTATTCTTTCTCGAAAGACCAAAAACAATCCAGTCTTGATTGGTGAGCCTGGTGTCGGTAAAACCGCAGTTGTTGAGGGCTTAGCGCAGCGTATTGTGCGAGGTGATGTGCCAGAGGGATTGAAGGACAAAAAAATCTTCTCTTTGGATATGGGTGCTTTGGTTGCAGGTGCCAAATATCGCGGCGAATTTGAGGAACGTCTGAAGGCAGTGCTGGAGGAAGTGAAAAAGAGTGAAGGTCAGATTATTCTTTTTGTGGATGAGCTTCATCTGATTGTCGGAGCGGGCAAGACTGATGGCGCTATGGATGCAGGTAATATGCTTAAGCCAATGCTGGCAAGAGGTGAGCTTCACTGTATCGGTGCCACCACATTGGATGAGTACCGCAAGTATATTGAAAAAGATCCAGCACTGGAACGTCGTTTTCAGCCAGTCTTGGTGGATGAGCCGACCGTGGAAGATACGATTTCCATTCTGCGTGGATTAAAAGAGCGCTATGAGGTTTATCATGGAGTAAAGATTACAGATTCCGCATTGGTTTCGGCTGCGATGCTGTCTAACCGTTACATTTCTGACCGTTTTCTGCCAGATAAAGCGATTGACTTGGTAGATGAGGCCTGTGCAATGATTAAGACAGAGATGGACTCTATGCCAGCTGAGCTGGATGAGCTTCGCAGAAAAGTGATGCAGATGGAAATTGAGGAGGCTGCCTTAAAGAAGGAGACTGACCGATTGAGTCAGGAGCGTTTACAGGAATTGCAGAGTGAGCTGGCAAATCTGCGTGACACCTTCAACAACAAGAAGGCACAGTGGGAAAATGAGAAATCTTCTGTTGACCGTCTGAGTCATTTGAGAGAAGAAATTGAGGAGGTAAATCGCCAGATTCAGGCGGCACAGCAGGATTATGATTTGAATAAGGCAGCAGAGCTGCAGTATGGTAAGCTGCCGCAATTGCAGAAGCAGCTCCAGATAGAGGAAGAGAAAGTTAAGGGTCAGGATTTATCTTTGGTATCTGAGGCAGTAACTGAGGAAGAAATTTGCCGAATTATTTCTCGTTGGACAGGAATTCCAGTTACAAAGTTAAATGAGAGTGAACGCAGTAAGACTCTGCATTTGGATGATGCACTTCATCAGCGTGTTGTCGGACAGGATGACGCTGTTACTCATGTAACCGAGGCAATTATTCGTTCTAAGGCGGGCATCAAAGACCCGACAAAACCAATCGGCTCTTTCCTGTTTTTGGGACCAACTGGTGTAGGTAAGACCGAGCTTGCTAAGGCACTGGCAGCTAATCTGTTTGATGATGAGAACAATATGGTGCGAATTGATATGAGTGAGTATATGGAGAAACATGCCGTATCTCGCCTGATTGGAGCTCCTCCAGGATATGTGGGATATGATGAGGGTGGTCAGCTAACCGAAGCCGTTCGAAGAAAGCCGTACTGTGTGGTACTGTTTGATGAGGTAGAAAAGGCTCATCCGGATGTCTTTAATATACTGCTGCAGGTTTTGGATGATGGACGTATCACCGATTCTCAAGGAAGAACCGTTGATTTTAAAAATACCATTCTGATTATGACTTCTAATATTGGTGCTAATTATCTGTTAGATGGCATTGATTCGGAGGGTAATATTTTGCCAGAGGCAGAAAAACAAGTTATGAATGAGCTGAGAATGCATTTCCGCCCAGAGTTTTTGAATCGATTAGATGAAACAATTTTGTTTAAGCCGTTGACAAAAGACAATATTGCACATATTATTGATTTACAGATTGCCGATGTCAACAAACGTCTGGAGGATAAAGAATTGGCCATTGAGCTGACGCAGCGTGCGAAAGATCATATCATTGAACAAGGTTATGACCCAATTTATGGTGCAAGACCGATGAAGCGTTATCTGCAGAAATATGTAGAAACATTGGCAGCAAAATTAATTTTGCGAGGCATTGTAGGTACAGAAGATGTGATTTTGATTGACTACTTCGATGAAAAATTACAGGCAACTGTCAAAGATGAGTAAACGGATGCAAATTTCTTGATAGTATTTATGGGGAGGATAAAAGGGATGGATAAAATTTTACATTTAGATGCAGGACGTAAGTATTTTTCACTGGGGAATATCAAATTGATATTAGATGCCATGAAAAAAAGTGGTTACAATCAATTGCAGTTAGCTTTTGGTAATGATGGTTTACGATTTTTGTTAAATGACATGGCAATGGATCATCAAACAAGTGAAGCAGTGAAAGAAGCAGTAAAAGCTGGAAACTTAGCTTATAATGAAGATAGCTCTTTTTTGACAGAAGAAGAAATGGATGCTATTCTTGCATATGCAGCAGGGTTAGATATTGAAATTGTTCCTCTGTTGAATATGCCAGGACATATGAATACTGCTCTGTATATTAACCCATCGTATCGTTGGACTTCTGAGGGAAAAGTTTCAATGAATTCTTTAGCGGTGACAGATGCCGATTCCGTGAAATTTGGTTTGGAACTATTGAAAAAATATGTGGATTATTTTGCACAAAAAGGATGCCGTTATTTCTGTTTTGGTGGAGATGAGTATGCGAATGATATCTATAATTTAGGTGGTCTAGGATTTAATCAGCTGCTTGCTGAAGGTAACTATGACAAATTTGTAGAGTTTTTGAATCGTGCTGCTCAGATTATTTTAGATGCTGGCATGACACCAAGAGCTTTTAATGATGGATTTTATTATAATGAAGATATTAATATGCAAATCAATCCAGCGATTCAAGTATATTATTGGGGAAAAGGTTGGTGTGATTTTTGGTGTGCTGCGGTAGATACGATTGCTTCCAAGGGGCATGATATGATTAATTGCAATGGAGAATGGTATTATGTGTTAAAACATGAGGGAAATGTACAAAAACCAACTCAGCATCCAGATTTTAAAAATTTTTCAGTGCAGCAATTCCCCGGAAAACAGTACTTTGCTCAACCAGAGGGAGCGATGTTTTGTATCTGGTGTGACGAGTCCAATTTGAAGACAAATGAAGAAGTGACGAGAGATATGATTCAAGAAATGGAAGCAATGGCAAAACAATTATGTCTATGAAATTTTAATGTTTCAGATTGCTGTAGTGGGTGCTTTT
>JBJELF010000112.1:0-10486 GCA_051879015.1 Lachnospiraceae bacterium | reverse complement strand
CTGTTTTCTGCCCAAGCTTCTAATTTTTCTAATTTTTCTTCCTTCTCAGTGAAATGTTCATAGGATGGTTTCGTTACTTGCTCAAGAGTCAAGGTTCCCTGATACCAAACAGTGAAATATTCTTTTTCCATATCTAAATACGTCTGCAGCACAGCTTCTCCGTCTTTACTCTTGACAGACTGGAAATCCAGTCGCTCATTCTGAACGCCTTCCCTAGCTGCCATACTATCGCATAACTGTCCATTCACATACGAAAGATTAAAAATAATTGGTACATACTCTTGGTTTTGTGGATATAGAATCACTAATAATTTTTCTTTGACATCATCCTCTTTTTTCTGTTCTAAATCCATATATTTCAAAACAATATAATCGAATGGTTGCCCAGCTAGATTTAAGTAAACATTCTGTGGGCTCTCTCCCGCATCGCCATATTTTGCATAATAATAAAGCAATTCATTTAGTCTATCCGTAAGCTGTGTTTCAAAATCGGACTGAGCAATATCAGTCGAACCAGAAGATAAATTTTTAACAAAATATTGAAAAGGACTGTGTACAGACGAATATTGAATTAATATCCATACAATAAAAAGAATGAGTATAATAGATATACCCGAAATAGTTATAAATTTTTTTGATATTTTTTTGAGATGCATAAATACTCCTTCTAGTATAATAATTTAGTCAATTATGACTATCATTCTATAGATGAAATATTGATAAAAAAAGTTGGTAAAATTTTCTTATTTTACTAACTGTTTTATCTAAGTATCTAAAATCAGCATGATACTATTACTTCCTAAATGAAAGATATAGTGACTAAACGACATAATTTCGATATATCCTTCTAATCTAAGCATCATTACATCAAATCTTCTAGTGTAATCTTCTACTGTAACAGATTGTCCATCTCCCCAAAATGTACTACGGCAACTATATGTGCTGTAAACGAATATCCTACAAATTTCCATAATTTTCTTGCAAATTTAGCTTTATTTTGTTAAACTGATAAAGTATAAAGCGGCAATTTTTTTAGAGAAAGGATGAAACCCAATGAGAAATGAAGTAATTTGGATTGTTGGCGGAAAAGGTCGAATCGGTAAAGCATTGTGCAATCGCCTTGAAACACTCAAGTATAAGACCTTAGAAACAGATGTTGATGTTGATGTGACGGATATGGATATGGTAATGAATTTTATCAATATCAATCGTCCTAATGTTGTAATCAATTGTACTGGTTTGACCGACCCTACAGAATGTGAACAGAATCGTGTCAAAGCGTATCAGGTAAATGCGCTCGGAGCAAGAAATTTGGCAGTAGCTTCCAGAAAAGTCAATGCAAAACTGATTCAAATGTCCACAGATGATGTGTTCGCAGGGAACGAACGTATTGCACTCAATGAATTTCATATTCCAACACCATTGACAGTGTATGGCAAGTCAAAATTAGCAGGAGAACAATTTGTAAAAGAATTAAATCCTAAACATCTGATTATTCGCAGTTCCTGGGTGTATAGTCCAGAAGGAAATGACTTTATTTCTAAGGTCATTGAAGCAGGAAGAAACCACACCCCTCTCTCTGTAGTAGCAGATCAATTCAGCACTCCTACTAATGTATCTCTATTAGCAGAAATGATTGAGCAGCTTCTTGATGCCAATGAGTATGGAATTTATCATGCAAGCTGTCGAGGAGTATGTAGCCGAATCGAATTTGCTCAGCACATTTTTAATGTTATGGGATTTGATACAAGTATCATTCAACCCATCTTCTATCAAGGCGATGATAATACTCTGCTGCGACCGCGCTATACCGTGTTAGAAAATCTTATGCTGGAAATGACGGAACTATTTGAAATGCCTGATTGGAAGGATGAATTGACATTATTTTTAAATAAATATTATAAATGAGAAAGGCGACAGCACATATATGAAAAAAAAGACAAACACAACACAGTCAGAAAAAAAGAAAATCGGATTAACCACAGTAATTTTACTCTCACTCCTTCTGGGCGCACTGACAGGCGTTATCTTATACTTTGTACCTGAAAATAAAATCATAGATGATTACTTAGTTGATGGTATTTTTTATGTCTGCGGTCAAGGTTTTATCCGCCTGATGCAGATGCTCGTTGTTCCGCTGGTATTCTTTTCAATTACTTGTGGTGCTTCTGCTATCGGTGATACGAAGACATTAGGCCAAGTCGGAGTAAAAACGCTCATTTTTTATCTGGCAACAACAGCACTTGCTATTACCATTGCATTAACTGTAGGAAATATTATCAATCCTGGTATTGGTTTAAATTTAGAGGCGATCGAGACAAGCGAGGTAACGGTAAAGGAAGCGGATTCATTTGCGAATGTATTGTTAAATATTATCCCCAAAAATCCCATTGCTGCATTGGCAAACGGTGAAATGTTGCAGATTATTTTCTTTGCTTTGATTCTTGGAATTATTTTTGCTAAATTAGGCGAGAAGGTTGAAACCGTTAGTAACTTTTTTGCACAGGGCAATGATATCATGATGGAGATGACAACCATGGTAATGTCTTTGGCTCCTATCGGCGTCTTCTGTTTAATTGCTCGTACTTTTGCAGAAATTGGTTTTGACGCCTTTATCCCAATGTTAAAGTATATGGGTTCTGTGCTTTTCGCATTATTCATCCAGTGTTTTGGTGTGTATATGCTGCTGCTGTTTATTTTCACACGTTTAAATCCTGTAAAGTTTATTAAAAAATTTTTCCCTGTTATGATGTTTGCTTTCTCTACTGCAACATCCAATGCCACGATTCCTATGTCGATCGATACATTAGATAAAAAAATTGGCGTATCAAAGAAAATTTCTTCTTTTACTGTCCCTTTGGGTGCCACCATTAACATGGATGGAACTGCTATCATGCAGGGTGTGGCAGTTATTTTTGCTTCACAGGTGTATGGCATTCATTTAGGAATCACTGGATACTTGACTGTTATTGCAACTGCCACCTTAGCCTCTATTGGTACAGCCGGTGTGCCTAGCGTAGGTTTAATTACTTTATCTATGGTATTTAACGCTGTCGGACTTCCTGTGGAAGGAATTGCACTTATTATGGGCATTGACCGAATCCTTGACATGACAAGAACTGCGGTAAACATTACAGGTGATGCTGTCTGCACTACTATTGTAGCAAACCAAAATGGTTCCTTGAATCGAGATGTCTACAATGCTCCTGATACTGGAAAATAAAATCTAAAACATAAGCTACATCTTTCTATCAAATTACATAAAAACGCCCCCGCATAGACACAGCACATCTGCGGAGGCGTTTTTATGTAATTACTCTGCTCTCTCCATAGCAAGTTGGAAATCTTTGGTATCGGTAAAGATTTCATTTGTATATGGATTCTTCTTCTGTTCTATCGAACGCTTGATAATAAAGGCAAGTACCACTACATTGACTGAAATGGAAAGAATCGATAGAATCCCCTGCATATGTGGTTCTGCAACAGTTGGCATCGTGTTGCCCATAGCTGCTGCAATTCCACCTTCACCATAAATAGAAGGTACCGTTGTAAATACACTATTATCCTGGAACAATGGGAATACCTGTGCAAACATACACCATAATGCCAGTGTATTGGCACGATTCTGAATCCAACCGCCCTTATTCCAGAGTGCATTTGCAAAAGTAGGTGCCAACAACAATGCTAGACCACAGTACCAGGAGTGGGTTGGCAGATTTAGATAGGTATATTGGAAATTCCAAATATCATAAGCTACAATATAAACCCAAATCATATCAGGCCATAACATATCCTGTTGTTTGTTCTTAGAAGAATAAATCCCCCACCAACCAGTCATACAGAAAATATTGATGATACCCGCCAAACCATTCAAAATATTCCACCAGCCGCCGTATAACCATACACCCTCAGAGGAATACCACCAGCCGCCTGCTAAAGAACCTGCTCTGATTGCAGATTCAAAGTCGGATACAACAGCAATCAGAATGTTAATTGCAACAATCGCAAATGGGAAAGCTTTGAACCAATGGGATTTACCAAGTTTTCCCCAATGATACTTTAATACCATGAAACCAATACAGCCAATCGTTGCTGCATAAAGCTTTGCATAATGAAACCAACTATTCATATGAACATAGGTCTGATTGTTGAGTGCCCAATCAGCCCCCATAGCGGCACCTACATAAATGGAAATAAAATAAACAGTCAACACTGCTGGCAGTACAAGAAAACATGCAATACCACCAATCTTAGAACGGCGAGCAATCTCATTCATAACTACCAGCCCTACAAATACCAGCAACCAGCCTAATAATTGCCAGCCTGCTGTCTCACCATAAATTTGAAATAACATACTCTTTTTCTCCTTTTTACTTCACTTCTATCTCTTTGATGTTAAACTCATTTCCCTGTAACAAATAAGTATCCAAACTGCCACAGTAAGGACAGATTTTACCATACTCTACGGTCGGATATCTGCGCTCACAAGTCTGACAATAAGTGATTGCAGCAAGTGGCTCAATCACGAGCTGTGCATTGATAAACAATGGTCTTTTTTTCGCAGCCCACTTCCAACAGTTTGTCAGATAGGACTCAATCACAGTGGAAACCTCACCTAACTCCAAAGTCACTTTTGTAATTTCTTTCACATTATTCTCCTCGGCAATCTTTTCCAAACTGTCCATAATGTGAAATGTTACTCCAAGCTCATGCATATCTCATTCTACCTTTACTTCTTTGGTGCAAATTTGATCTTCAAAGATTGTTTTACCATGTTTGGAAGTATATATTTTAACTTTTCTTCTGATGGTACCATGAAAGAGCAGCCTGGATTTTCTCGTTTCAGATGAATGGCATCAAACATACACTTGGTTGTACAGATACCACATCCAATACAGCGGTTCGGATCTACTACAGAAGCTCCGCATCCCAAGCAGCGAGAACTCTCTGTCTTAACCTGCTCCTCAGAAAAAGTACAAGAAAGATCTCGAAAACTCTCCTGCTGCATTCTTGTATCTGGTTTTGTTGGCATCTGTCTCTTTTCAGTATCATACTCACCAATACTCAAATCGTTTTTATCCAGTTCAATAAAATCTCTTCTGTTTCTGCCGATTGTCAAAGTACAATGCTCATGTACAAAGCGGTGTAGGGAAATTGCTCCTTCTCGACCTGCTGCAATTGCATCAATAGCAAACTTTGGTCCCGTATAGACATCTCCTCCCACAAAGATATCTGGCTGAGTGGTTTGATAAGTCAACTTATCGGCAATTGCAGCACCATTTATTTTCAACTCAACTCTCTCACCCTTGAGCAAATCACCCCAAACAATCTCTTGACCAACACTGAAAATTACATTGGTACAAGTTATAGTTATGGTTTCATTTTCATTGTATTTGGGATCAAATCTGCCATTTTTATCATATACATGGACACATTTTTTAAATACTACACCGATTACCTTACCGTTTTCTGTGAGTATCTCCTTTGGACCCCATCCATTGTTGATGCTGATATGCTCATCAACTGCTTCCTTTACTTCCTCATCGCTTGCAGGCATCTCAGTTTTGGACTCCAAACAATACAGAGAAACCTTACCTTTGCCACAACGAATAGCTGTTCTCGCCGCATCAATGGCAACATTTCCACCACCGATGACAATTACATCATCGCCAAGAGGAAAGGCTTCCTTGGCTCCAGCCTCACGCAGAAATTCTACTGCAGTATAAGCCCCCTCTGCATCCTCGCCTGGGATATTCGGTTTTCTGCCGCCCTGACATCCAATTGCAAGATAGAAGCCTTTATAACCCTCTGTGCGAAGTTGATTTAAGGTGATATGTTTGCCAACTTCCACCCCATAGCGTATTGCAACACCCATGGCTTTGATGACCTCCACCTCAGCTTCGATTACATCCTTTTCCAGTTTATAAGATGGAATGCCATAGGTCAGCATACCACCGGCTCTATCATTCTTCTCAAAGATAACTGGCTTGTAGCCCATTTGAGCCAGGAAATACGCACAAGAAAGTCCGGCAGGTCCAGCACCAATAATTGCAATCTTCTCATCGAAACTGCCTTTGAGAGATGGGACCACTGCTTTTGGTATATATCTGGTATCTGCATGAAGGTCTCGTTCTGCTAAAAACCGCTTTACCTCATCAATTGCAATTGGAGCATCGATGGTTCCTCTGGTACAAGCAATTTCGCATCTGCGGTTGCATATATGACCACAAATTGCTGGAAGTGGATTATCTTTCTTAATCAGTGCCAGTGCCTCTTCATAGCGGCCTTCCTTTGCCAGCTTCAGATATCCCTGAATGGCAATATGGGCAGGACAAGCTGTCTTACACGGCGCGGTTCCGGTATCATAACAATTGATGCGGTTTACATCTCTGTAATTATGGGTCCACATATGTTCTCCCCACTTCTGTTCAGTCGGCAGAGGCATTTGGGGATACGTTACCTCACTTCCATCCTTCTTGCATAACTTCTGTCCTAGTTTTACAGCTCCAGCAGGGCAAAACTCTACGCATTTACCACAGGCAACACATTTTTCTTTATCTACCTTTGCCACATAGGCAGAGCGGGACATATTTGGTGTGTTGAATAACTGCGAGGTGCGAAGTGCATAGCATACATTGACATTACAATTACAGATTGCAAAAATTTTGTTTTCTCCATCAATGTTAGTAATTTGATGAACGAATCCATTTTCCTCAGCTTGCTTAAAGATTGCCAGCGCTTCCTCCTTTGTAATATAGCGTCCATCCTTCTGAGTTTCCACCACATAATCAGCCATATCACCAACGGCAATACACCAACCTTCTGGATCATCAGCACAGCCCTCATCATATGTCAATCTCGAACGGCGGCAAGAACATGGACTAGCTGCATATTTTCCCTCATATTTCGATAACCAGTAAGAGATATGCTCCAAATCAACGGATTCATTTTCCATCTCAATGGCTTTCTCGACTGGAATAATATGCATACCAATACCAGCTCCGCCCTGTGGTACAAATGGAGTGATTTTCTCCAGCGGCAACCGGGACATATGCTCAAAAAAGATTCCCATTTCTGGATGTTCATTCAGAATATTGGAATTCATGTTAGAAAATTCAGCGCTGCCAGGGACGAACATAGGAAGAACATACTGTTTCTCATGAGCATCATTCTCCCAATTATATTCTAAAATACCTTTTCTCGCCATTTCAGTCAATTTTGGTTCTAACTCATCGGCAGAGATACCCGTCAACTTCACCATCTCTTTGAGCGTTCTTGGTTTGCGGACTCCCATCGTAAGTGCAATATTGGCTTCCTCATCCGTAACAAGAACAGCCAGCCCCCAGTATTCTGGATCATCCTTTGTGATTTTTTTCAATCCCAACTTCTGTGGAATACGATCTGTAATCATCTTGCTAAGCTTAACAATGGGCTCTCGCAATGGGGTATCATCGGTAGATAAATGTTTCGGATAAACATACTCTGGATACCATTCTTTGTCCAATTCTTTCGGCATTTTCCCCCTCCTCTTTTTTATAGATATTTTTTGCTTAAGCTCTCCACTCTTCAATGACATTTTTCAGCCACTGTGTCCATTCCTCAATTCCCTCTCCGGTCTTAGCGCAAATTGGGATCACTTTAGCATGTGGATTACGCAGCTTGATGTATTCTTTGCACTTATTCATATCAAAATCAAAATAAGGCAGTACATCAATCTTATTAATCAGCACTACATCGCAGATAGAGAACATAAGCGGATATTTTAATGGTTTGTCATCTCCCTCCGGAACAGAAAGAATCATAGCATTTTTCGAGGAACCGGTATCAAATTCAGCAGGACAGACCAAATTTCCCACATTTTCCAAAATGGCCAGTTCCACATCTTTCGTTTCCAGACCTTCTAGTCCCTGTCTGGTCATCGAAGCATCCAGATGACACATACCACCCGTATGAAGCTGAATTGTTTTGACTCCAGTAGCTGCGATTCTGTGAGCATCCACATCTGAATCAATATCTGCTTCCATTACACCAATTCGGAAGGTGCCTTTCAAAATCTCAATAGTTCTGGTCAACAAGGTAGTTTTTCCAGCTCCTGGGGAAGACATCAAATTAAGAAGAAATATCTTCTTTTCCTTCAATTCACGGCGCAGCTCCTCGGCCTGTCGATCATTATCAGCAAATACACTCTGCTTGATTTCAAGTACTCTTATATCACTCATGTTTTTCTCCTAACTTAATAATCTCTAATACCGCATCATAAGCATCATGAATGGCATTCAAAGCCATACCAGGCGTTTTGAATGCATCTCCTACTACATAATAAGGAATTTGCTTTTCTTCACATGCGTTCTTGATATCAGTAATATCATTAGACTTGGAACCCAAAGCTAGTACAACACAGTCACTGGCTATTGTATTCTCCTTGCCGTTCATTTCTACAATTACCTCGCTGTCTCTGATTTCTTTACAAGTAGTACTAGTCAATACCTCAATACCTAAATTCGCTAATGCAAACTGAGTTGTAATCTGACGAAGAGGACCAAGATCGGTCAACACTTTTTCCTTCATCTCAATGACCGTCACCTTATGGCCTCTGCTAGCCAGATATTCTGCACATTCCATACCGACCAAACCTCCGCCGACAACTACGATCTTCTCACCATTGACTGGCATTCCTGCTAAAACAGAATGCGCGTCCATTGCCTTAGCAGCTCCTTCAATCTCAGGAATGATTGGAGAAGAACCGATACCGATAATCACCGCATCTGGATGTTCCGTTTGCACTGTTCTGGCATCTGCTGCAGTATGAAGCTTCACTTCAATGTCCAATTCATCTATGTATTTGATTGCCTTATCCAGAGCGTTTTTGAAATCAGCTTTTCCAGGAGCAACGCCTGCGATGGCAAATTGTCCGCCTAATTGATTGCCTTTTTCATATATAACAGGGGTATTTCCTGTTTCCTTCAAATCAATCGCAGCTTCAATACCAGCAATCCCTCCACCAATAATCATAACTTTCTGATTTTTAGGACTCGACTTCAAAGATTTACTCTCCTCCTCCAACAGAGCCGGATTTCTCATACATGTGATATGTTCGATAGCAGGATTATACAGCGCATTGCAAAAATAATCATAACATCCCTGATTGCAGCCGATACAGTAACGGATTGCATTCAGCTTCCCTTCTTTTGCTTTATTACAGAAATTTGCATCTGCCAGCTGACCTCTTGCAATAACAATCAAATCCGCCAGGTCCTCTCTTAAAATTTGCTCTGCATATTCTGGAATGTTGATACGTCCGCATGGCATAGTCAGCATACCTGTCTCTTTACGAATTCTGGCAGCATCACCAACATTGAAGCCGTTTGGAATATCGACTGGAGCTACCTCATAAATTGTAGCAGCAGTCAGAATATTTCCTCGTGAAATATTTAACACATCCACACCTGCTTTACCGGCATCCTTACAGAAACGAATAACTTCTTCCACAGTCAATCCACCTTCCAGCATATCATCATGACAATCAATACGCATGAATAATGGCATACCTTCTGGCATATTGGCGCGAATTGCTTTGATACAGGCCAGAGGAAATTTTTCACGATTTTCAAAACTTCCTCCCCATTCATCCTGACGATGGTTTAAGCCGCCTGACAGCATGGAATGAGGCAGATAATTATGAGCACAGTGAAATTCCAGACTGTCAAATCCAGCTTCTACCGCTCGTGCTGCTGCTTTTCCAAATGCATCGATGACAGAGTATAAGCGCTCTGTAGTAATCGCTGGAACCGTATATTGTGGACTCAACGGCATATCATTTGGGAGCAAAATTTGTGCCGTCTGATCCGATGCCACTGCCAGTCCTCCCTGCCACAGCTGCACACAGGTCTTTCCTCCTACAGCATGAACTGCATGATTCAATTTCTGAAATCCAGAAATGTACTTATCTTCAGCAAGAGATAAAAAACCTTTTGGAGCACTCAATGCATCCACAGAAGTCACCTCGACTGTATTTAATCCACATCCCCCTGCTGCTCTTGCTACATGATATTGGATCAACTTGTCAGTCACAGACTTGCCATCTTCGCTGGCACCACCCTCATGAGTACCCATAGCAGACATGACGACTCGGTTCCTCAGTTCAAGATCTCGGATTTGAATTGGTGTAAATAATTTTTCAAATGACATATTACCCCTCCTTGACATTAGAATTTTATTTATACACATACCTTTACGGTCTGTGGTAGTTCACTTATACATGTTGTGCTCCCGCAATCCAAAAACATTCGAAATCCGCCCGATTTGGGCTACTTTCTCATGTTTTGGCGGGTCCCAAAGTCATACCTGTTCATGCAAGCATGAAAGGTATGACCTTGGGACTCTGGTATTGTCATATTATACCATGAATAATTTTTATCTGTCAACATAAGCCGCTTGCTTCCTAATATTCACAATTCATTCTATCGGTTTACCTGAAATATGACAA
>JBJELF010000111.1:0-10523 GCA_051879015.1 Lachnospiraceae bacterium | reverse complement strand
TTCTTTTCAAAATCGTTGGGGGCGGGTAAGCATTGTTCGAGTTCTTTGCTCAATGTTACAATTAGGACACTACGCTTTTGGGCAGAGCGGTAGTCTAGTAAGTCAAGCGCAAGATTACGTGTAATTTTTGCAAGATAAGCAAAAAAATATAGAGGCTTTTTCGGTGGAATAGATTGCCATGCTGCGTGGTAGGTGTCGTTGACACACTCTTCACTGTCCTCATGATTATTTAAAATTTGTTGTGCCAGTAAGTGCAGTCGTCCGCCGTATTTTGTATCGGTCTCTGTGATAGCCTGTTCGTTTCGCTGCCAGTACATTTCGATAATTGTTTGGTCATCCATGGATTTGTCCTCCCTTACTTATTATAAAGGATTTTATTGGAATTCGTTGCGCTGTGCAATGAATTTTTTAAAATTTTTGAGAAAAAGTACAAATTTCGCTCCAAAATAGAGAAAGATAAAAATAGAGCAGGACATTTATGTTGTC
Source organism: Lachnospiraceae bacterium (assembly GCA_051879015.1). Taxonomy (GTDB): domain Bacteria; phylum Bacillota; class Clostridia; order Lachnospirales; family Lachnospiraceae; genus JBJELF01. The sequence continues at coordinate 10,037 of JBJELF010000111.1, read as the reverse complement.
CTGCTCTATCTTGATTTTTTGGACTCATCTGACTGCAAATGCCAGACAGGTGAGGGGAAATGATTAGTCATTCAGTTTATGAATAATTTTCTTTGGACATTTTTGAGCACAAAGTCCACAGCCAGTACATTTGGTTTGATCGATTCTGGCCAAGAAATTCTCGAAGTAAATCGCACCACTTGGGCAGGTCTTTGCACACAAAGAACAGCCAATACATCCGGAATCACAGTTTTCACGAACGGTTTTACCATTGTCGTGAGAAACACAGCGTACCACATATTTTGCATCATATGGAACTAAGTCAATGATATTTCTAGGACAGGCGGATACACATTTTCCACAAGCTTTACATTTGTCGCGGTCAATCTGAGCGATACCGTCTACAATATGAATGGCATCATACTCGCAGGCACGCACACAGGAGCCAAGTCCAAGACAGCCGTAGGAGCAGCTCTTGTCTCCAGAGCCAGGCAGGACGGAGGCCTGCTGGCAGTCAGCTGTGCCAAAGTAAGCATAGTTTATCTTGGTTTTATCGCAGGTACCAGCACATCTTACGATGGCAGCCATACGAGTCATTTCACCTGCCTCGACACCGAGGACAGCAGCGATACCTTGAGCTACATCAGGACCACCCACAGGGCAGGCATTGACAGGAGCTTTGCCCTCTGCGATAGCTTTTGCCAGACCATCACATCCTGGGTAGCCGCAGCCGCCGCAGTTGTTGCCAGGCAGAAGATTTCTGACTTGAATTTCTTTTTCGTTTACTTCTACTTTAAATACTTCACTTGCAATACAGAGCACCACGCCGATGATAATACCGATGATGCCGACTACAAGTGCAGCCATCAATACACCGTTCATAGGTCACCTCCTAAATCAGACCAGCAAATCCACAGAAAGCGATTGCCATCAGTCCTGCAGTAATCAGAACAATGGGAGACCCTTGAAAGGATTTACTCACATCATTATGTTCGATGCGCTCACGGATGCCAGCCATGATGACGATTGCGATAGTAAATCCGACAGCAGTACCAAAACCGGCAATGACACTCTCGATGAAATTATATTTATTTTGTACATTGGTCAGAGCCACACCCAGCACAGCACAGTTGGTGGTAATCAATGGAAGATATACACCGAGAGAGCTGTAGAGAGCGGGGATGAACTTCTTTAAAAACATTTCTACAAACTGCACTAAAGCTGCGATGACTAAAATAAAGACGATGGTCTGTAAATATTCTAAGCCGACAGCTTCCAGTAACATATAAATCAAATTCGTAACAGCAGATGCGATGGTGATGACGAAGATAACAGCAGCACCCATGCCAGCAGCAGTTTCTACTTTTTTGGATACACCAAGAAATGGACATAATCCCAAAAACTGGCTTAAAACGACATTGTTTACTAAGGATGCGCTGATAAGAATTAAAAGTAATTTAATCATTGTTCACCCTCCTTTTTCTGGGTTGCTGCTTTCTCTGCAGCGGCTTTTGCAGCCTTCAATTTTGCAGCTTCCATAGCTTTTTTCTTTGCTTCTTCCATAGCGATACGCTTTTCTTCTTCAATCTTTGCTTTTGCCTCGGCTAAGGCGATGTGGTTTTCAGCACACTTGATACCATTGCATGCAGCACAGTTTCCGCCACAGGACAGTTGAGATGCAGCTGGCACCACTCCATTCGTGGCAGATGGAGCCTTGAATTTGTTTTGAAGAGCAGTCAGCATAGCCAGAACAAAGAATGCACCTGGAGCCATGACAAAAATAGTTGGCATTTCAGCGGATTCTGGCAGGATGGAGAAATTGAAAATTGCTCCAGTTCCCAGGAATTCACGGAATGCACCGATGGCAGTCAGAGCGATGGTAAAACCAAGACCCATACCAATACCGTCACAGGCAGATTCAATTGGTGGGTGGGAGGAAGCATATGCCTCTGCACGACCCAAAATAATACAGTTTACAACAATCAAAGGAATATAGATGCCCAACTGGTCGTATAAGCTGGGAATAAAGCCCTGCAGCAACAGTTGTACAATGGTTACCAGAGAGGCAACAATGACAATAAATGCTGGAATACGCACACGGTCAGGAATAATTTTTCTCATCAAGGAGATAATCAAATTAGAAAAAATAAGTACTACTGTTGTGGTCAGACCCATACCTGCGCCATTGAAGGCGGAAGTAGTAACGGCCAAAGTAGGACACATACCCAGCATCATGACAAAAGTTGGGTTTTCTTTTACAACACCATTATAAATACGTTCCGTATATTTGTTCATCTGGGCACCTCCTATTCTGCAATATAGTGATTAAAGAAATCTAAAGCTGCATTAACCGCGTTGGTGAATGCGTTGGAAGTAATGGTGGCAGCACTCAAAGCATCAATCTCACTGTCGGATGTGGAGCCTGTCTTGGTGACAGTAAAGCTGTCTACCTGTTTGCCAACATATTGCTGGCGGAAACTTTCTTTCTGAGCATTCATACCCAGACCAGCGGTTTCGCTGATAGACAATATTTCTACACCGGTGACAACTCCGTCCATGTCAACGCCGATACTCAAAGAAATATCGCCGCCGTAACCTTCGTGAGAAGTTACTTTTACCACATAGCCGAGGTTACCTTCATTGTTGGATGCTAAAATATAACCATCGATGGTTACGCTGCCAAATTCATCGGACACAGATTGAGCAGTGTTGGCAGTATCTACTAATTCGGTTGGCTGTGTATCAAAGGAAGTAGCCGCTGGAAATACGGTTTGATAAGATGCTTCCTCAGCCAGACGCTGCTGTTCTGCGATGCGGTCCTTTGTAATTTGGTATACACCACCTAAAAGGATACCAGCTACTAAGGTGATGAGGAAGAGAGTAATGGCATCTTTAATCAATACGAGTTTATCACTTTTCATTTTTTTTGCCCTCCCATCCAAATGCGGTTGGCATTGTATAGCGTTCGATCAATGGTACCAAAAGGTTACAGAAGATGATGGCGTAGGATACGCCCTCTGCAGACTTTCCGAAGATACGGAAAATACCAGTTAAGATACCGAGCAAAATACCAAAAACAATTTGACCTTTTTCTGTAATTGGACTGGTGACGTAGTCAGTTGCCATGAAGAAGGCACCAAGCATCAAACCACCACCGCAAAGGTGAGCTGCCAAATAAGATAGATCAAATCCATGACCACCAAAAATCAAGATAAATAGTGCAAAGGTAATGATGTAGCAGGCAGGGATACGAATGGAGATTACTTTCTTTGCTAACAGGTAAGCGGCACCAAGCAAGATTGCAATGACAGAAGTTTCTCCAATAGTACCGGCAGTGGTACCAATAAACATGGACAATAAATTAACCTCTCCACCATTCTTCAAAACTGCAAGTGGAGTAGCTCCCGTTACGCCATCATAGGTAAAGGAGGTCATACGGCCTGCAAAGGAAATCAGCAGGAAGCAGCGAGCTGCCAGAGCGGGGTTCATGAAGTTTTGTCCCAATCCACCATAGAGTTGCTTTACAATCAAGATGGCGAATATGCCGCCGATCATAGCAATCCAGAGCGGAATGGTGGATGGCAGATTCAGTGCCAATAAAAGGCCAGTGACAAGAGCACTGCCATCATAGATGGTGATTGGCTTTTTCATGCCTTTTTCGTAAGCATACTCAGTAATGATACAGGTGCCTACGGTGACAAGAATAACCAACAGTGCAGAAAGTCCAAAATTAAATATACCAACAGCAGTGGCTGGCAAAAGAGCAGCTGCTACATCGAGCATGATGCTTCTTGTGGTATCCTTTGCTCTCACATGAGGAGAGCTGGATACATGAAATAATTTTTCCATAATCTCCTCCTTATTTCTTTCTGCGGCTTGCAGCTACAGCGCGTCGCATTTGCTTAAAGGATTGTGTCAAATTTCTTTTCGCTGGACATACATAGGTACAGCAGCCACATTCTACACATTCCATACCGTTTACTTTAGTGAATCCTTCCAAATCGCCGCGTTCCGCATAGCTCATCATAATCTGAGGAACGAGATTGCTTGGACATACTGTTGCACAGCGACCGCATCGGATACATGGACTTGGTTCGCAGGCAGCTACCTCATCGTGAGTCATAGCGAGCAGAGTCGAAGAATTTTTGGTGACAGGAATATCTAAAGTATATAGGGACATTCCCATCATAGGACCACCGGAAATCATCTTCTCAGGGGTTTCCTTGAAACCGCCGGCAGCTGCGAGCACATCCTGATAGCTAGTACCAATTGGCACCTCTACGTTGCAGGGATTTTGAATCGCATCGCCTGTGACAGTGATGATACGGCGAATCAATGGAGTGGACAGTGCCACTGCATTATAAATAGAAATAACAGTATCAGTATTGGAGACAATACAACCTGCATCAGCAGGGAGTTTGGTGGAATTAATCTTTCTTCCGGTACAAGCGTAAATCAAGGTACGCTCACCGCCTTGAGGATATTTGGTTTGAAGAGGACAGACGCGAATCTGTGTATCATCCTTTAATAACTCTTCAAATTTTGCAATGGCTTTTGGCTTGTTGCTCTCTATGCCGATGATTCCCTTTGCATTTGGGAACAAGCTCAACTCAATGCGCAGTCCGCCGATAATTTTTTCGGTTTGTTCCAGCATTAGACGATAGTCGGAAGTCAGGTAAGGCTCACATTCTGCGGCATTGACAATGACATAATCAATAGCGTTGGAATCTTTTGGAGTTACCTTGATTTGAGTAGGAAAGCCTGCACCGCCGAGACCGACGATACCTGCATCCTTAATCGCAGTGCGGATTTCATTTGCGCTCATCGTCTTGTAATCTCTTGGAGTGCCCATGCCTTCGATGGGGGTATATTGATTATCATTGATAATGACAATAGAACGAACCTTGGAACCTGCGGCGACAGTGCGCTCTTCAATACTTTTTACTTTGCCGGATACAGAGCTGATGACTGGGGAAGACACAAATCCCGTTGCCTCGGCGATTTTTTGACCGACCAGTACGCATTCTCCCGGTTTTACAATTGGAGTGGCTGGGGCACCGATGTGCTGAGACAATGGGAAGACCATTTCAGCAGTGGTGGGAACGACCTTTTTAATCGGTTGTTCTTCTGCCAGCTCTTTTCCTTCAAAGGGGTGGATACCACCTTTAAATGTTGCCAGTTTCATAACACTCTCCCTTTCTTTTTGTATAAGTGATTTTTGCATATATCAAACAATAGTAAAGCACAAGAAAATCTAATTGTCAAGTGAAAACTCGATAGGGTCACCATTTCAAATTGGGCAGCAAAATCATCGGAAAAACTTAAAGGATGTTTACAAAATTTATTATAGTATGGTACAATATTACGATGTTGAGGTCAAAAGGTCATACCTTTCATGCGAGCATGAAAATGTATGACTTTGGGACCCACAAAACATGAGAAGGTAGTCCGAATAGGGCAGATTTCTTAATAAAGGGGTTTCGGCTGTTTGATAAGGTACAGTATCACAGGCAGAGAAGAAGCAGCGGATACTTTGCAATGCGGACACTTGACGGAAAGGATATCCGCAAGAGCGTAAAAGCAGCTGATTTGGTACTTTTGGAAACAAGAAAGAGTTATTTAACAGAAAGGAGAGTCCAGGGAGAGACTGCATAATGGGAGGAATGGAAAAAAGTGACAATTTCTCTCATGACTAAAGTCACGAGTCTTCTTGGCATACACTATGAAACTGATAATTGTGCGTCACGGTGATCCAGATTATGAACATGATTCCTTGACAGAAAAGGGTTGGAGAGAGGCAGAGTATCTTTCGGAGCGATTGACAAAATTGGATGTAAAGACGTTTTATGTGTCTCCTTTAGGGAGAGCGAGAGCGACCATTCGTCCTACTTTAGAGAAATTGGGATGTGAGGCACAGGTGTGTGATTGGATGAGAGAGTTCCATGCACCGATTATTCGTCCTGATGTGCAGAAAAGAATAATTACTTGGGATTGGATTCCGCAGGATTGGATGGCAGAGCCAAAGTATTTTGATAAGGATTTGTGGTATACGACCGATGTCATGCGAGAAGGTCATGTGGAAGAAGAATATAAGAGGGTAGTCAGTGGACTGGATGAGATTTTAGCAGAACATGGATATGTAAGAGATGGGCTAAATTATCGTGTGGAGCAGGCTAACAATGATACAATTGTATTGGTATGCCATTTTGGGGCTGAGTCGGTACTTTTGAGTCATTTGATGAATGTCTCTCCGATGATTTTGTGGCACAATACTTGTGCTCTGACAAGCAGTGTGACGACGGTGATTTCAGAGGAGCGCAGAAAAGGAATTGCTAATTTCCGTGTAAATTCTTTTGGAGATTTGAGCCATCTATATGTGCATGGGGAAGAACCATCTTTTGCAGCACGTTTTTGTGAGTGTTATGATAATGAGGAAGAAAGACATGACTGAGGAAAAGAGGAACGAGTTGGAAAAGCTGCCGGAATTTCTTCCGGAGATGCTCAAAAAGCAATATGGTGAAGCACTGACAGAGAAGATTGTAGCTGGATATGGAGTCCAGCGAGTTGTCTCACTGCGTGTCAATACACTTAAGAGCAGTGTGGACGAAGTAAAAAAATTGTTGGATGAAGCAGGTATCGTGTATGAGGCAGTGCCCTGGAGCAGTGCTGCTTTTTTGATAAAAAATGTGCGTGAGCAGGAAATTCAAAAACTGTCCCTCTATGAGGAAGGAAAAATATATTTACAGAGTTTGTCTTCTATGCTGCCGCCAATTATTTTAGAGCCGCAGGCTGGCAAGGATATCTTGGATATGGCAGCAGCTCCCGGTGGAAAGACCACTCAGATGGCTGCTTTAACAGGAAATCAGGCTCATATCACAGCTTGTGAGATGAATACCATTCGAGCAGAGCGATTAAAGTATAACTTGCAAAAGCAGGGAGCAAGCTGTGTTTATACGATGGTAAAGGATTCCAGACAGATTGATGATTTTTTTGCCTTTGACCAAATTCTGTTAGACGCGCCATGCAGCGGAAGCGGCACTTTATCAGTAAAAGATCCAAATTTAGGAAAGACCTTCACAAAAAAACTCATTCAGAAATCCACGGTTTCTCAGCTGGCATTGTTGAAGAAAGCGTTAAAATTATTAAAGAAGGGACAGACCATGGTATACTCTACCTGTTCAATTTTAAGTCAAGAAAATGAAGAAATTCTCAAAAAGGCGATGGCAGGAGTACAAGCAGAAATTGTGCCCATTTCTTTTGAGGGAATGGAGACATTACCATGTTTGCCGACGAGCTTAAAGGGTACGCTGTGTATTTGTCCTAATGAGCAGTATGAGGGATTTTTTGTGGCAAAAATACGTAAAAAATGAAGATAGTAAAAAATTTACAGCTATGATGAGTGAGGCAGAAAAATGACATTGACACAATTAAAATATGCGATTGCCGTGTCGGATAACAAATCTATCAATGAGGCGGCGAGGGAATTATTTATTGCACAGCCGAGCCTGTCAGCGGCAATTCATGATTTGGAGGCAGAACTGGGAATCAGCTTGTTTCGGAGAAATAATCGCGGGATTGCTGTTACTCCAGAGGGAGAAGAATTTTTGGGATATGCTCGTCAGGTAGTGGAGCAGTATAATTTAATTGAGGCAAAATATATTGAGAAGAAGAAGGTAAAGAAACGATTCAGTGTTTCGTCTCAGCATTATACCTTTGCTGTGAATGCTTTTACGGAATTAGTAAAGCAATTTGGTATGGATGAGTATGAATTTGCTATGCATGAGACCAAAACCTATGAAGTACTGGAAGATGTCAAAACATTAAAGAGTGAGATTGGCATTTTGTACCTCAACGATTTCAATCAGAAAGTACTGCAAAAATTCTTCAATGAATTTGAACTGGAGTTTCACGAGATTTTTACTTGCGGCGTCTATGTGTATCTGTGGAAGGGACATCCGTTGGCAAAGAAAGTACAGATTGATATGGCAGAGTTGGAGGAATATCCATGTCTTTCTTTTGAGCAGGGGACTTATAATTCTTTTTACTTTGCGGAGGAAGTACTGAGTACTTACGGATATAAACAGTTGATTAAAGTAAATGACCGTGCCACCATTTTGAATATGATGGTAGGACTCAATGGCTACACGTTATGTTCGGGCATTATCTGTGAGGAACTCAATGGCTCAGAGTATTGTGCAATTCCGCTGAATTGTCAGGAAGAGATGAAAATTGGATATTTAAAGCGCAAGGGTGTGATGCTCAGTGAGTTAGGACAGAAATATCTGGAAGAAATTAAAAAATATAAAAACACAAGAGATGCGGGAATGTAATGCTGTCAGGACAATGGCATATGTTTCGTGTAGAAAAGTAGGAGTTCAGGAGTTATTTAATACTGATATAGGAAAAAACTATAACAAGAAACTATACAATTCATATTGGACAAATAGGAAATGAAATGATATTATCTACTCATAAAACAGAAGCAGTCAGAAGACAAGAACGCAAAGGAGATTATGATTATGAGTAAGAAAAATTATGCTGATAGAGATTTAAAATTTGAGACCTTACAGTTACATGTGGGACAGGAGCAGCCCGATCCTGTGACCGATGCAAGAGCAGTGCCGATTTATCAGACCTCTTCCTATGTATTCCATAACAGCAAACATGCGGCAGACCGTTTTGGTCTGAGAGATGCGGGAAATATCTATGGTCGTTTGACAAATCCGACAGAAGATGTATTTGAGAAGAGAATCGCAGCGCTGGAAGGCGGTGTAGCAGCGTTGGCGGTATCATCTGGTGCAGCTGCAATCACATATGCCATTGAAAATTTGGCTCATGCCGGAGACCATATTGTATCTGCAAAAAATATTTATGGCGGCAGTTTCAATTTATTGGAACATACTTTGACAGATTATGGTATTACAACGACATTTGTGGATATCTTTAATTTTGAAGAAGTAGAGGCAGCCATTCAGGAGAATACTAAGGGTATTTTGATTGAAACTTTAGGAAATCCAAATTCCGATGTGGTAGATATTGAAGCGATTGCTAAGATTGCGCATAAGCATCAGATTCCGTTGGTAGTGGATAATACATTTGCGACTCCATATTTGGTTCGTCCGATTGAGTATGGTGCAGATATTGTGGTTCACTCTGCAACAAAATTCATCGGTGGACATGGCACAACGATTGGCGGCGTTATCGTTGACAGCGGCAAGTTTGACTGGAAGGCAAGCGGTAAGTTCCCATCTCTGACTGAGCCAAATCCAAGTTATCATGGCATCAGCTTTGTGGATGCAGCAGGTCCAGCTGCTTTCGTAACTAAGATTCGTGCAATTTTGCTGCGTGATACGGGAGCAACCATTTCTCCGTTTCATTCCTTCCTTTTCCTGCAAGGTCTGGAGACTTTGTCCCTGCGTGTAGAGCGTCATGTGGAGAATAGCTTAAAGGTAGTTCAGTATTTAAAGAATCATCCACAGGTGGAGGCAGTGCATCATCCGTCTGTATCGGAGGACCCAGTACAGCAGAGATTGTATAAGAAGTATTTTCCAAATGGAGGCGGTTCTATTTTCACCTTTGAGATTAAGGGAGATGCTCAGACTGCGATGGATTTTATTGACAACTTGGAATTGTTCTCGCTGTTGGCAAATGTAGCGGATGTAAAGTCGTTAGTCATTCATCCAGCTACCACAACTCACAGTCAGTGTACTGAGGCAGAGCTGCTGGATCAGGGAATCAAGCCAAATACCATTCGTCTTTCTATTGGAACAGAGCATGTAGATGATATTATCGAGGATTTGGAAGAAGCATTTAAGGCAATTGCAGAATAAAATGTGTTAGCATTATTTTGGTGGCTAAAACATCATAATGAATTAGGCGTTAATGGAAGATTTCTATTGTTGAGGGAAAGGATAAAATTGTCTTTTCCTTCAATTTTTTTTGATGCGCCTTAAATAGCAGTGCTGTCTTCACATTTCTCTCTATACAATTTTCTTTTTTGGGAGTATAATATGATACCAGGGTCAAAAGGTCATACCTTTCATGCTTGCATGAACAGG
>JBJELF010000110.1:0-10667 GCA_051879015.1 Lachnospiraceae bacterium | reverse complement strand
ATTGGTCTCGATTTCTATTGCAATCCGTGCAAGTCAGTGATATGATGAAATCAATAGTTCAGCTGCTTCTTTGGCTGAATATAAATGGAACCCCAGATGCTCAATGTGGAGTGTGAAGAGGCAGTAGCTTCTCCGCTTCACTTTTTTTTATGAGACGGTTCCGATTTTAAGGAGGCTCATCTTATGTTGAGAACAGATTTACCTGAGATTATCACCGAGACACTGCCTGGTCCTAAGGCCAAGGCGATGATTGAACGCCGTGCCGTTGCTACTCCCAAGGCAATCGGCTGTGCTTATCCCGTTGTGATTAAGCGAGGCGAGGGCGCAATCATTGAGGATGTGGATGGAAACAAATTTTTGGACTGGATTGGCGGAGTGGGTGTACTCAATATCGGCTACTCGGAACCTGAAGTGGTGGAGGCAGTCAAGGCGCAGGCAGATAATTATTTCCATGGAATGTTTAATATTGTCACCCATGAAGGCTATGTTGCATTAGCGGAAAAACTCTGCGAGATTGCCCCGGTTAAGGGTGAAAAGAAAAAAGCCTATTTTGCAAATTCTGGTGCAGAGGCAGATGAAAATGCAGTCAAACTCGCTAAGGCCTACACGGGACGCCCGAATATCATTGTGTTTTCTGGGGCGTTCCACGGCCGTACACTGCTTACTATGTCTATGACCTCTAAGAAAGCCTATGCAGTGGGGATGGGTCCCTTCCCAGATGGCATTTACCGTGCAAAATTCCCGTATTATTATCGCAATCCGGAAGGACTGCCTCAGGAGAGTGCGATCGACTATTATATGCAGTCCATCTATGATGTGTTTGAGCAGTGTGCTCCGGCCAACAGCATTGCAGCCATTGTAGTGGAGCCGTTACAGGGTGAGGGTGGATTCATTCCAGCCCCGATTGAGTGGGTTCGCGCGCTTCGTCAGGTCTGTGACCAGAATGGTATTTTGCTGGTGGCGGATGAAGTACAGTCCGGATTCTGCCGTACGGGTCGTATGTTCGCCACTGAATATTGGAAGGAAGCAGGAATTCAGCCTGATATCATTGCAACGGCAAAGTCGATTGCGGGCGGTGTTCCGCTGAGTGCGATTATTGCGAGTGCAGAGATTATGGATGCACCAGCATCGGGTACCATTGGTGGTACCTTCTGCGGCAATGCGCTGGCCTGTGCTGCTGCGTTAAAGGTAATTGAAATCATGGAGCGAGACCATTTAGCAGCACGTTCTCTTAAAATCGGAGAGAAGGTTATGGAGCGCTACACGGCAATGATGAACAAGTACGATTGCATCGGTGATGTCAGAGGACTGGGCGGTATGGTTGGAATTGAGTTCGTAACGGATAAGGAAAGTAAACAACCAGATAAAGCGTTGACTGCGGCCATCATTCAGGAATGTGTCCGCAATGGTCTGATGGTGGAAAGTGCGGGTACCTATGGAAATGTGATTCGCTTCCTGGCTCCACTGGTGATGACCGATGAACAGCTGGAATGTGGATTGAATATTTTTGAACAGGCAGTCCAGACGTGTTCAACAAAGTAAAGAAAGTGTGTAGTTTCTCATCGCTATCGCAATACATCAAAGAGCAGGATAGAAGACGACTGTGTTCAATATATTGAACATATTGGACGCTGATCGTTATTGTCAGGAAATGCTCTTAGTGAAATGTTTGGCAGATTTGTTTGTTTTTAAACCGTTTTTATTGAAATATTTGGCAAATAAGTAGAAATTTAGCGGAATATATTGACTTGTCAAAAAGATTATGATATTTCACTAATGTACAATATTAAAGGACAAAAGCGAAGGTGCTGATTTTCCCTGGGGAGTCAGCACCTTTTTTTTGACAAGTGAACAGACTGGATGAAACAGGAGGATTTTACTATGAAACTGAAGGATACTGGCTTTACTGCTGAAGAAATTAAAGAGAAGGTTCAAACGTATATGATTGAAACCTACGAGCGTTTTGACTTTCTGGCAGAGACTGCGGAGGGAATGTACATCTATGATGAAAAAGGTACTCCCTATCTGGACTTCTATGCAGGCATTGCGGTCAATTCCGCAGGAAATCGCAATCCCAAGGTAGTTGCTGCAGTCAAAGACCAGATGGATGATATTATGCACACCTTCAACTATCCCTATACGATTCCTCAGGCGCTTCTGGCTGAAAAAATCTGTACTACGATTGGTATGGACAAGATTTTTTATCAGAATTCTGGTGCTGAGGCAAATGAAGCGATGATTAAGATGGCTCGTAAGTATGGTGTGGAAACATACGGTCCTCATAAGTATAACATTGTCACTGCAAAGATGGGCTTTCATGGTCGTACTTTTGGCGCAATGTCTGCTACTGGTCAGCCAGATAATGCGTGCCAGATTGGTTTTGGTGATATGACCCCTGGATTTACCTATGCTCCCTATAATGACTTGGAAGCATTCAAGGCTGCCTGCACTGAGAACACCATCGCTATCATGGTAGAGCCCGTTCAGGGCGAGGGCGGTGTTCATCCGGCAACAAAGGAATTCCTCTGCGGTCTGCGTGAGTTCTGCGACGAGAAGGGCATGCTTCTGCTGTTAGATGAGGTTCAGACGGGATGGTGTCGCACTGGTGCAGTTATGTCCTACATGAATTATGGAATTAAGCCAGACATCGTTTCTATGGCAAAGGCACTGGGTGGTGGTATGCCTATCGGTGCAATCTGCGCCACAAAAGAAGTAGCCAAAGCATTTTCCGCTGGTTCGCATGGAACGACCTTCGGTGGTCATCCCATCTCCTGCGCCGCTGCACTGGCTGAGATAGAAGAATTGCTGAGTCGTGATTTGGCTGGCAATGCAAAGAAGATGGGTGACTATTTCTCTGCAAAGTTAGCGACACTGCCCCATATCAAAGAAGTTCGTCATCAGGGCTGCTTGATTGGTGTGGAGTTTGACGGTTTCGCTTCCAGTGTCGAAATCAAACATAAATGTCTGGATAAGCATTTGTTGGTTACTGCAATCGGAAGCAATGTAATTCGTATGGTTCCTCCACTGATTTTAACAGAAGCCGATTGTGATAAGGCTTATGAACTCATCAAAGAGTCCGTAGAAGAACTGAGTTTCGCAAAGTAAAACATAAATCATGCAGTCCCGACTGTGACCTGGTCGGGACTGCTCAAAAAGAAAGGAGCAAATGTATGAGACATATTGTCGTTTCTGTAGGCTGCGAATATGGCAGCGGAGGTCCTGCGGTTGGCAAAATTCTTGCCGATGACCTTGGTATTGAATACTATGACCGCGACTTGATTGACAAGATTATCGAGCGCACTGGAGTTTCCCAGCATTTGATGGATATGGCGGATGCTGGTATTGATGTGAAGGGTGTCAGCAAGGGAAGCAAGTCGGTTGGAGGACCGTCAAAGTACACCAATCTGACCGACCGTATGGTTTATATTCAGACTCAGGTGGTGAAGAAACTGGCAGAGCGTTCCTCCTGTGTCATCATTGGTCGCTGTGCCGACTATATTTTAAAGGATAGAAAAGATTGTCTGAATATTTTCATCTATGCCCCGACAGAAGTTCGTATTAAGAATGTCTGTGAAGTCAAGGGATGTACGGAGGAAGCGGCCAAGAAGTTGATTGAAGAAAATGATCGGATGAATCATGCTCGCTATAAACAGATGACTGGTACCTTCCGCGGGGACCGCAATAATCGCCATCTGCTCATCGACAGCAGTCTGCTGGGTATTGAGGGGACGGCAAAGTACATCGAAACGTTGGTTGCATTGACTGAAAAAGGATAAGCACTGCAATCGTCTCTAAAAATGATATCGTGTTCAGTAAACAATGGTGTTGACTGTGGCGAAAGTCACTGTTTGGCGCCTTTTTTTATGTGCATGGCATAAAATGATGCCTACGCAATTTTTTTTGAGAAAGGAAGTTGGATATGGAAAACAAAAAAGCATCAGATTTTGATAAAGTGCTCGGTGCATGGGATATCCTCGTCATTGCCTTCGGTGCCATGATTGGTTGGGGCTGGGTTGTCTCATCAGGTAGTTGGATTGAGAGCGGTGGTGTGGCCGGCGCTGCGCTTGGTTTTGTAGTGGGTGGTATTATGGTATTCTTCGTAGGATTGACTTACGCGGAATTGACTGCGGCTATGCCTCAATGTGGTGGTGAACACGTATTCAGTCATAAAGCAATGGGACCCATTGGTTCGTTCATCTGTACTTGGGCGATTGTTCTGGGGTACGTCAGTGTGGCTTGTTTTGAGGCCTGCGCCTTGCCTACCATTATTACATATATCTATCCCTCCTTCCTGCAGGGTTATCTGTACACAGTTGCAGGATTTGATATTTATGCTTCTTGGTTAGCAGTAGCGGTGATTGTGGCGCTGTTTATCACTTATATTAATATTCGAGGGGTAAAGACAGCGGCTATTCTTCAAACAATTTTGACGGTCATCATCGGTGCGGTCGGTATCCTGCTGATTGTCGCTTCTGCAGTCAAGGGAACGCCCAGCGATCTGGAGGGGCAAATTTTCTCCAGTGACGCTGGCATTGTGGGGTCTGTCTTTAAAGTAGCGCTGTTGACTCCATTTTTCTTCATTGGATTTGATGTCATTCCCCAGGCTGCTGAGGAAATTGATGTGGACTTAAAGAAAATTGGAAAGATTTTGGTTCTGTCCATCGTGATGGCTGTCGTGTTCTATGCACTGATTATCGTTGCAGTTGGATATGTGATGTCTGCCTCTGAGATTGCAGCTTCGATGGAGGGAAGCGGTCTGGTCACTGCAGATGCGATGGCGAAAGCGTTTAATAGTACGATCATGTCCAAGGTTCTCATTGTCGGTGGTATGTGCGGTATTGTCACTAGCTGGAATTCCTTCCTGATGGGAGGAAGCCGTGCCATGTACTCCATGGCTGAGTCCTATATGATTCCCAAGTTTTTCTCTAAACTGCACCCCAAGTATAAGACTCCGATTAACTCGCTGTATCTGGTTGGGGCGCTCACCGTCCTAGCGCCTTTGGCTGGCAGAAAGATGCTCGTTTGGATTGTAGATGCAGGAAATTTTGGCTGCTGTATGGCATACTGTCTGGTTTCTGTCTCCTTCCTCATTCTCAGAAAAACACAGCCTGACATGGCTCGCCCTTACAAGGTTCCATGCTATAAATTTGTGGGCATTATGGCAGTGCTTATGTCTGGATTCATGGTAGTATGCTATCTGGTTCCTGCGTCGGGTTCTGCGCTGGTTTGGCAGGAATGGCTGATTGCAGGCGGTTGGTGTGTGCTCGGTGTTATCTTCTTTATCATCTGTAAGATGAAATACAAGGAAAAATTCGGTTCTCTGATTGAGGTTATCTCGGATGAGGATGCCGCTGCATTGCAGTCGAGTGACCTTGTACTGAACGAAGCACTTGACCGGGCGATTGACGAGGCGATTGCCAGTGTATTAAAAAGTAGAGGCATTTCATTATGAATTTCCATTATTATTTGCCAATCAATATTGCATTCGGGTGCGGTAAGGTTGCCCTGACTGGCGAGCTGACTCGCCCTTATGGCACTAAGGCACTTATTGTCACAGGACGCAGCAGTGCCAAAAAATCAGGTCTGTATGACCGTGTGAAGAACAGTCTGGATGCATAGGGAATCTCAAGCGTACTTTTCGACAAAGTAGCTCAGAATCCGCTGACTACTACCGCAGAGGAAGGTGCAGCGGTTGCGAAGGAAAACGGCTGTGATGTGGTGGTAGCCATTGGCGGTGGTTCCATTATGGACTGCGCAAAAGGAATTGCCTTTCTGGCAGTCAACGAGGGAGATATAAATGACTATATTTTTAATCGAAAGGTGAGCGACAAGGCGCTGCCGCTTGTCCTAATTCCTACGACATGCGGCACTGGTTCTGAGGGAAACGGATTTGCCGTCCTGACCAATCCTGACACGGGTGACAAGAAGAGTCTGCGGTGCAGTGTCATCGTGGCAAAAGTCTCCATTGTGGATCCAGAGTGCATGATGACCATGCCAAAGAAGGGGTTGGCTTCGGTAGGGTTTGATGCACTGTGTCACTGCATTGAGGCGTACACGGCCAACAATGCACAGCCCTTCGCGGATGTGCTGAGTCTCTATGGTATTGAGCTGATTGCGGAGAATTTGGTGAATGTTTATACGGATGCAGATACGAGCAGAGAAGCATGGGAGAAAATTTCCATTGCCAGCACCATCGGTGGTATGGTTATCAATACCGCAGGTGTCACACTCGCCCATGGTATGGAACATCCAGTCAGTGGTTTGAAAGATATCGTACACGGTCAAGGGTTGGCGGCACTGACTCCCGCAGTCATTGATGCCACTTACATGGGCAGACCAGAGAAATTTGCAAAAATTTCTAAGTTGCTGGGCGGAAGCGCAGCTGCTGACTGCGCGGACCAGATTCGCCAACTGCTGGAAAAATTGAATCTGTCCCTCAAGCTGAGTGACCTTGGTATTGCTGAGACAGACATTCCATGGATGACAGAGAACTGCCAGAAGGTTTCTGCAGGCAATCTGGTGAATACTCCTGTTCCCGTGACGGCAGAGTTAATTGCTGAAATTTATCAGAAATCAATCTGAAAACGGAATTAAGGTTTAGTTTCAAGAATGGATTTGAAGTGAGAGTATAAAGATAGGAGTTGATGGCACTCGGGCAGAAATGCGTGGGTGCTTTTTTCTTGGTAAAAATGCAGGTGATATGATAAGATTACATCGGAAGAGAGGCGAGATAACTGCCTCTCTGTGTCATTTATAAATTTTATTCTGCTTGTTCATATAAGTTACTTTTGGCATTATCAAGCTGTTTAAAAGTCTTATTTACCAATAATGAACATAACAGCATAGCAGAAAAATCAGCTATCGGTCCGGCATATAGCACGCCATCCAGTCCCCAAATCAAAGGAAATAATAAGATAAGTGGAAGTTGAAAAAATACCTGCCGGCTTAGCGATGCAATCATTCCTTCTTTTGCCATTCCGATGGACGGAAAGAAACTGGAAATAAGCATGGTAATGCCATTTAAAAAAATCGCTCCCATAAAAATATGAAGATATCCGCTTTCAAAACTGATATACAATTCATCTCCCTGCTGAAAAATTTCTAAAATCTGACAGGGGAAAAGCTCGAATATCAACTCTGATATGGCAGATACAATTGTTGCAATAGCAGCCGTAGTACGGAATGTTTCTTTAACCCGCTTCAAATTATTTGCACCATAGTTATATCCGAAGTTTTATGACTGTGACTAGTTTGCAGGCTTTTTTTGATTTGGCAAGATACTTTTGGCATAATGTATAGAATTATTCGGCAAAATATAGAAAAAAGAATTGATATATTGCTGAATATGGAGTATAATTTACGGAAAGAGATATATTAATTAAGAAAAGATTGGAGACGAATGTGGATGAAAACTTGTAAGGAAAAAGCTAAGGAGTGGAATGTTTCCGAGCGTACAGTTACTAATCTCTGTAATAATGATAGAATACCAGGGGCTGTCAAAAAAGGAAAAAGTTGGCGGATTCCTGATGATGCAAAAAGACCTGTAGATAAGAGAGTGAAGTCAGGAAAGACCAAAAGCGAAGAAAGTTTCGTAAAGAAAAAAACACTTCCAATTGGTATTTCAGATTATATCAGGGCACAGTCCGAATATTATTATGTGGATAAGACATTGCTCATTAAGGAATTTTTAGACAAAAAACCATTCGTATCACTTTTTACGAGACCAAGAAGATTTGGTAAAACTCTGAATATGGATATGCTTAGAGTGTTCTTTGAGATCTCTTCGGAAGATACCAGTGCTTATTTTAAGGATAAGGCAATTTGGGCGCAGGGAAACGAATATACAAAGCATCAAGGTCAATATCCTGTTATCTTTTTGACGTTTAAGGATGTGAAGTTTGATTCTTGGGAGTCGACGATGGATAAGATCAGAGGGCTTCTGCAGGATGAGTTTGGCAGACATTTGGAACTGTTGAAAAGTAATAAACTGGCAGCTTATGAGCTAGAATTTTTTTCAACCGTGCTGAATGGTAATGCAAACGAAGTTGAACTTACTTCATCTTTGGAGAATCTTTCCAAGATGCTTCACAAGCATTATGGGAAGGCTCCGATCGTCATCATTGATGAATATGATACTCCGATTCAGGAAGGATATGCAAAGGACTTCTATGATGAAATCATAGGTTTTATGAGGAATTTCTTTTCCGGTGCATTTAAGGACAATAAGAATTTGTCTTATGGTTTTTTGACTGGTATTTTCCGTATCGCCCAGGAGAGCATTTTTAGTGGATTAAACAATCTGATGGTGAATTCTGTAATGGATGAAGATTATGATGAGTTCTTTGGATTCACGTATGAAGAAGTCGATCAGATGCTGGAATACTATGGTGTTTCTGAAAAAGGTGACGAATTAAAAGAATGGTATGACGGATATTTATTTGGCAGTGCTGAAATTTATAATCCGTGGTCTGTTATCAATTATATCTCAAAAAGCTGTATACCCCAGGCGTATTGGGTAAATACTGGAAAGAATGAAGTTCTTGAGGATGTCTTAAAGGTAGCTACTGATGATATCACAGAAAGACTTTATGCTCTTTTACAGGGAGAGAATGTATTTGCAAGAATCGATCAAAATGCTGTGTACAGATCTCTTTCGGAAGATCCCGCCAATATCTACAGTTTGCTTCTTATGGCAGGATATTTGAAGGCTCCGAAGAAGGAGCTTCAAGGCGATGGAGCTTATATGTGTGAAGTATCCATACCGAATAAAGAGATTGCTGTTGTGTATAAAGGTGAAATCTTGTCACATTTATTACAGATAGGGGCAATTACGAGAACTACTGCTAATAAGATTGCTGAAAGTCTTTATGCGAATGATGTTAAGAAACTGCAGAAAGCAATCGCTGAATATATGGATAGATCCATCCGCTTTTATGATGCCGGAGCTGAGGGATTTTATCATGGACTGTCACTTGGACTAGTTGCTTTGATGGATAATCATTATAAGATTAGATCAAACAGAGAGTCAGGAGATGGAAGATATGATATCAGCTTAATTCCTCGTAAGAATCAATATCCTGGAATTATTATGGAGCTAAAGTGGGAAAGTGGACTGGATGAAGATGCATTAATCGCATTATCTGAGGAGGCTCTAGATCAGATAGATGATAAGCGTTATGAATCGGAAATGATCTATGATGGTGTAGAAAACATATTGAAGCTTGGAATAGCTTTTTCGGGGAAAAAAGTGAAAATTAAGACAAAATAGACTAATAATTATATATCAGGATGAATTTAGTCCTATTTAGAACGGAAATTTCACTGTATTTTATCATAAATTTTAGTGGAATATAAGATAAGAGTATCAATAGGAACGGAACATATTTATAGTCAAAAGAAAAGAAAGGAGACAAAAATGTGGGAACAAAAACGAATTCCGATAGGAGTAGAAGATTTTGCAGAGATGAGAAAAAAGAATCTATATTTGGTGGATAAGACTAATTTGATTCAAGATTTATTGCAAACGGAAATGAAAGTGACTCTTTTTACTCGACCAAGAA
Source organism: Lachnospiraceae bacterium (assembly GCA_051879015.1). Lineage (GTDB taxonomy): Bacteria > Bacillota > Clostridia > Lachnospirales > Lachnospiraceae > JBJELF01. The sequence continues at coordinate 1,107 of JBJELF010000110.1, read as the reverse complement.
GATTTGGAAAGACCTTAAATATGAGTATGCTCAAAGCATTTTTTGAAGTTGGCTGTGAACCAGCTCTATTTGATGGAATGAATATTAAAGCAAATAAGAAGTTATGTGAGCAATATATGGGAAAATTTCCTGTGATATCAATTTCTTTGAAAGGAATAGAAGGACTGAATTTTGAAGAAGCATTCCAATCCTTTGTAAATGCAATTGGAGAAGAAGCGACTCGTTTTAAATATTTGCTGAAAAGTGAAAAATTAGATGCACAGGAAAAAGAAAAATATAGCAAATTGATTCAAGTTGGAACAAGGACTATGTTTGATATGTCATTGGATACGTTAGAATCTAGTTTGAAAGTGTTATCTGAACTTCTTTCTAAACATTATGGGCAAAATGCAATTATTTTGATTGATGAATATGATGTTCCATTGGACAAAGCCAGTCAAGGGGGATACTATGTTCCAATGGTAAATTTGATTCGTAAAATGTTTCATAATGCTTTAAAGACGAATCCTTATTTACAATTCTCCGTTTTGACTGGTTGTCTTAGAGTATCCAAAGAAAGTATTTTTACGGGACTGAATAATCTTAGTGTCGTTTCCATCACGTATTCCAGTTTCAGCGAATATTTTGGATTTACAGATGAGGAAGTGAAAGCATTACTCTCTTATTATAATTTGGCAGAATATTATGGGTCAGTGAAAGAATGGTATGATGGTTATCGATTTGGTGAAACAAATTTATATTGTCCTTGGGATGTAATGAGCTATTGTGGGGAACTCGTACAATTGCGAGCAAAGCAACCAAATGGTTTTGTCAAGCCAAGAAACTATTGGGTCAATACGAGCAGCAATGCAATTGTGAAATCGCTTCTAAAAAAAGCAAAAGTTCAAACGAAGCGGGAAATGGAACAGTTAATTGCTGGAGAAGTAATTGAGAAAAAGATAAATGAGACACTGACTTATGCGGAAATGAATGAATCTATTGATCATATCTGGAGTGTAATGTTTTCAACAGGATATTTGACTTGTGATGGAATGACGGAACATGGATATTATCGATTAAGGATACCAAATCAAGAAGTGCGCAGCATTTTTGTTGAGCAGGTTATGA
>JBJELF010000109.1:0-11251 GCA_051879015.1 Lachnospiraceae bacterium | reverse complement strand
ACAAGCTACACTTGGCAATCAGAACCCCACGGGCTTGCCCGTGGGAGCAGTCAGTAGAAGGACACGCTGTCCCTCGTGACCTTGAGATCATTGAAAACTGAATACACGATATTGCAGGTTTTATTAGCAAATCCGCAAAGGTGAACGAACCGGAAAAGTAAAAGAAAGCCGAAACCCCTGATAAATCAAGGCTTTCGGCGTGATTTCTGGCGTCCACGAGGTGACTTGAACACCCGACCTACCGCTTAGGAGGCGGTCGCTCTATCCAACTGAGCTACGCAGACGTATATAAATTTTTTAGCTGGAGTCCTCTGCAAAAAAGACTCTGCTCCTTATTCTCTTAGAGAGCGACCGCTCTATCCTGCTGCACGATAACAAGCTACCTCAACAAACATACCCTGCAGGCGCGCTGCTATCATCCTTTTGACCGCTCTGCAAGTGAAACTCATCATGCGATCTTAAAAGAGAATATGATATCCATTTCATTTAATCAATTAAAGAAACAATGGACTTAGTATATACTATTTTTTCTTGTTTTTCAAGTACTATTTTCTGAAATTAATTTGATTTCTTATATGCTTTTTTGTTTGCCCCTGCCGCGGCGCATTTTTGCTGTCAACTTTCTTAAATACTTTTTTATCAACCTAATTCCAGATATCCCTGCATCCACACCAGACCTTTGAAACGGCGTCCCACTTCCGGCACGCCTAGCAAATCCTGCTCATTAATTGTAATTTTCATTGTCACATCATTACAATCTAAAGTCATGACATACATTGTTTCCTGTGTGATAGGATTTGTAACCCGACCCAGAGTCAAGATATCACCCATGATGGCATACATATCACATTCCATGCCATTTGGCATAAAAAAAGAGTCAATCAAAGAATAAATATCATTGTGCTGCACCAAATGGTTCATCTTAGTGTAAGTATTCATCTCACTCATAGTCAGAGTCTCAATGGCTTCCTCATTTCCATTTTTAGCCTTCTCAATGAGATAGCTGCGCTTTTTGGCCTCCTCCTTTGCCTCCTCTATTTGAGTTTTTGTCTTAAGAATCGGCATTAAAATTTTCCCATTTTCTGCCAAACCACTCAAGCGATATCCGGTTTCTCCTCTCAAGCGTTTGTACTTGCTTAGAGCCATCTTAAGCTGAGCTTGATTAATCACATGAAAAATCAACGTCACTCCAAAATGATAATCGTCGCAGTTAGCAATAAAATCTTCCTGAGAGCTGTGACGGCAAATATCACATGGATTTTTTCCAGATACTTCATCTGACTCCACATAGGGATAGTAGAGAATCGGCTGAAATGTCTCCCGCCCATCCGATTCTTCATCGAACTCTCCGTAGAGCATAATTCCCAAGCCCTCCGCCAGTTCCTTGGCGTAGTAAGCGGCACGGCATTCCTTGTCGGCATCATAAAAGACCCAAGATGCATCGGGCTGCTCCTGCACAGTGCGCAGCAAATCCTGTTCCTGCTTTCTGGTGCGATATTCACGAAAACCAATACTCCTTAAAAATCGATGCATCCTGGCGCCTCCTCTCTTATATTTACAGCCATTTATAAAATTGACAGCCGTAAAACCACATACATTTCAGTATGTGGATACACGGCATCTAGTGAAGTATCCATTTCTAAATACTTAGTCTGGTGAAGCATTTAACAGAAGTTACAAACCTTTACTTACGGTTTGTGGTAGTTCACTTCTTCTCTCTTATCTCGGTCATACCGCCCATATATGGTCTGAGCACTTCTGGAATACGCACAGAACCATCTGCCTGCAAGTTATTCTCCAAAAAGGCAATCAACATTCTTGGCGGTGCTACGACGGTATTATTCAGCGTGTGAGCAAAATATTTATTACCATTCTCACCCACCACACGAATTCTCAATCTTCTTGCCTGAGCATCACCTAAGTTTGAACAGCTTCCCACCTCAAAGTACTTCTTCTGTCTTGGGGACCATGCTTCTACATCGACAGACTTCACCTTCAAGTCAGCCAAATCACCAGAGCAGCACTCCAAAGTACGTACTGGAATATCCAAAGAGCGGAACAAATCAACGGTATTCTTCCACAGCCTGTCATACCACATTGGGCTTTCTTCTGGCTTACAGATAACAATCATCTCCTGCTTCTCAAACTGATGAATACGGTATACACCTCTCTCCTCGATGCCGTGTGCACCTTTTTCCTTTCTGAAACATGGGGAATAACTGGTCAAAGTATATGGCAGCTGTTCTTCCTTGTGAATGGTATCGATGAATTTACCAATCATGGAATGCTCGCTGGTACCAATCAGATATAAGTCCTCGCCCTCAATCTTGTACATCATAGCATCCATCTCAGCAAAGCTCATAACACCAGTTACTACATCGCTGCGAATCATAAAAGGAGGTACACAGTAGGTAAATCCTCTATTAATCATAAAATCTCTTGCATAGGCAATAACAGCAGAGTGCAGTCTGGCGATATCTCCCATCAAATAGTAGAAACCATTTCCTGCCACTCTTCTGGCTGCATCCAAATCAATACCGCTGAAACGCTCCATAATCTCAGTGTGATATGGAATTTCAAAATCTGGAACTACTGGCTCGCCAAAACGCTCTATTTCCACATTCTCGCTGTCATCCTTTCCAATTGGAACAGATGGATCAATGATGTTTGGAATCGTCATCATATCCTTCTTAATTAATTCTTCTACTTCTTTTTCTCTCTCGCTCAGGTCATTGATACGCTGTGCATCAGCCGCTACTTCTGCCTTAACTGCTGCTGCCTCATCTTTCTTACCTTGCTTCATCAAAGCACCAATCTGCTTGGAGAGCTGATTTCTCTTGGCACGAAGAGCCTCCACTTCCTGCTTAATTTCTCGATTTTCTTTGTCCAGTGCCAACACTTCGTCTACCAACGGCAGCTTGCCATCCTGAAACTTGTTTCTAATATTCTGTTTTACTACTTCTGGATTTTCTCTGACAAATTTAATGTCTAACATAATATACCTCCATATAATGATGTTGGGGTCAAAAGGTATTTTGACCCATGATACTAGTATATCACTGTGCCGTTAGCTGAACAGTTACTAGTATTTCATTTTTCTGGGCGTGATAAACATACTGCACGAAAAAAGAGTCATTTCACCCCCAATAAGGGACGAAACGACTCCGCGGTACCACCCTTTTTGCTGTCACTCGTTGCATTATCACCCCACCAGTCGAAGGGCGATCATTCCAATCTGTACAGCCTCTCAATTGCAGGTAAGGACTGCTACCCTGGCTTTCACCAGATACTCCGAAAGTGGAACGTAAGATTCATCTATCGGTTCACACCGTCCACCGACTCTCTGTCATCTGTCCCTTACTTAGCTTTCATCTTCGTACTTATCGTTCTCTTATCATAAAGCAAAGAATCTCTTTTGTCAAGAAAGTTTTATTTGAACTTCGCAGCAAATTTCTGAATTTTTGCTCCTTCTAAAGCTTCCTGCTCTTCATTACTGAGCTTTTTCTCGGACTGTCCATTTTCTACCACCTTCAGGTAAGAATAACAGCCGTCCACCGTATGTAGACAGTCCATGATAAATCCATTGTCATTGCCATCCAACATACATATAACAAAGCTCAACTGATTTGTCATTGACTTGAAAGAATCATAGCGAGCCACATAAACTTTGTGATAGCAATCTGCCAGATTGCTGTGGACAACTCGCAAATCCTTGGTATTGCGGGTAACTTCTGCGGCCAAGATATTATGAGCAGTCTCCAGTTCCTTGCGCAGACGTTTCTGGTCATTGCTTAGCGTGGTTGTCATTTCCTTTTGATCTTTCTCAAAACGCTGGCGCATCTCTGTCTGCTCCGTATCAAAATGCTCCCGCATCTCTTTTTGATCTTTCTCGAAGGCTGCACGCATCTCCGTCTGATCTTTATCAAAGTGAGCCCGCATCTCCGTCTGCTGATTCTCCAGCTGAGTCTTGAGCCGTCTCTGATTGGTCTCTATGACAGCACGCATTTCTCTCTGATCTTTATAAATCATATCATACAATTTATTTTGCTTATCCTGCAAATCAGCTTCGAGCACTTCCTGATCACTGCTCATTTGTTCCTTCAAATTTTCCTGTTTTTCAGTTAAATCACGGTACAACTGCTGTTGATCATGCTCAAATTGATTTTTCATGTCATCCTGACGATTTGACAAGTTACGATACAGACTATCTTGATCCGCATCGAATACCTCCTTCATCTCCTTTTGCTTTGCAGAGAAATCGTCATATAAAAATTGCTGTTTTTGAGAGAAATCATTATACAAAACTTGCTGCTTCTGACTCAAATCATCGTACAAATTTTGCTGTTTTTGACTCAAATCATCATATAATTTCTGCTGTTTCTGGCTCAAATCATCATACAGATTCTGCTGTTTTTGACTCAAATCCTGCTCCAATGTATCGCGAGTGGTCTCATACTCACTGCGCAGCTGACTCTGGTTTTCATCGAAGGTGTTCTTCATCTCTTCCTGCTTACCAGACAAATCTGTGTACAAGGTCTCTTGTTTCTGGTTCAAATCTGCATATAATGTTTTCTGCTTCTGATCTAAATCCGCATATAATGTCTCCTGCTTCTGATTCAAATCCGCATATAATGTTTTTTGTTTCTGATCTAAATCCGCATACAGTTCTTTTTGGTCTTTTTCAAAGGTGGTACGCATCTCTACCTGATCTTTTTGAATTTGCTCCAATAATTTTTGCTGATCTGATTTGAACAGTCGGGACAGCAGAGACTGCTTTTCGGTCAGGCTGGTATCCAACTCATTCTGTCTGCTTGTAATTTCCTCACGCAGTTTTTTCTGATCCTGCATTAAATGATTGCTCAGCTCTGTTTGAGTCTTCTCCAGACGGCTGCTCAAAGCCTCCTGGTCGGTAGTCAATTTTTCCTCCAAGCTCTGCTGCTGGCTGCTCAGCCGTTCAATCCACTCATCCTGCTTGGTACTCAAGCGGTTCGTAAGCTCATCCTGTCTCGTACACAGACGATTTGTCAAGTCTTCCTGACGATTCTTTAATCGACCAGTCCATTCATCCTGCTGACTATTAAGACGATCATTCAACTCTTTTTGCTGAGTATTCAACTGCTCTGCCAAACTATTTTGATTCGCCAGCAATTCTTCACGCAATTTTTTCTGTTCAGCGAACAAAGCTTCCTTCCAATTTGTCTGGTCTGTGCCCAACTCATTCGTCACGCGATCCTGAGAAGCAGTCATCTGCTTCTGGAAACTACTCTGAGACAGCACCAGTTCATTGCGCAAATTTCTTTGCTCTCCTTCCAGATTATCCTTCCACATTTGCTGATCTTCACTAAGTTTAGCATAAAACTCCTGCTGCTGATTACCCAAGCGACTTTCCAGAGAAATCTGGGCATCACCTAACATTCTTGCCAACTCACCCTGTTTGTCTTCCAAATGATTTTTCCATTCTTCCTGTTCCTGTGTGAGCTGCTTTTTCATCTCTTCCTGCTCTTTCTGCAGTTTAATCAATACCTTCTCCAAATTTTGGCTGCCCACACCCATGCTCATGGTCTTTTTATAATCGCTGCGCAGTCGTTTTACATAAACAGCCAATACTGTGATAATGCACATAAACATCATACACAAGCCCATTAATCCCAATACAATGTATCCTTGATTCAGTCCCAAATACTCCTGAAATAAATCCATAGTTTTCTCTCCTTTTCTTTTTCTTACTTCATCCACTCCCGGTCTCATAAACAAGTTGTTTTAGACATAAGCGGAGCGGTCACTTTAAAAGTATCTCGCTGATGCGCTCTAGATCTTCCAAAGAATAGTAATCTATCTCAATTTTTCCTTTTGTTTCCGTCTTTCGTGCAATAGTCACCTTCGTGCCTACCTTTGTATTTATCTTCTCCGCCAACTCAGTATATAATTCCTGATTGGCCATTGCCATTTTTTTCTGATTTTGTTTTTTTTCTAATTCGTCTTGTATATTCTTTTTGAGATTCTCTTTTTCTTGCTTGAGTATCCGTTCCAACTGACGTACACTCCAGTTTTCCTCTATAATTTTCTCCGCCAGCTGCTGCTGTTTTTCTGGACTGCTGACAGACAACAATACCTTTGCATGACCTTCCGATATCTGTCCTTTCTCTAATAAGCTCTTGACTTCATCCGGCAATTTGAGAAATCGCACTGCATTGGATATGAGGCTCCGACTTTTTCCAACTTTTTTTGCCAGTTCTTCCTGTGTCATGCCATACTCCTGTATCAATTTTTGATAAGCTTGCGCCTCCTCAATCGGATTTAAATTTTCTCTCTGTACATTCTCAATCAATGCCACCTCAGCTGCTTCCTGCTCGCTATAATCCTTGATAATGACAGGTATCTCCCGAAGCCCAGCTTGCCTGGCAGCCCGCCAACGACGCTCGCCTGCAATGATTTCATAACCAGAACCTTTGCTATGTACTACAATAGGCTGAATCACTCCATAAGAACGGATAGATTCACTTAGTTCTTTTAAAGACTCATCCTCAAATACCTTTCGCGGCTGATTTTTGTTTGGCTCGATTTTTCTAATTTTGACTATCTTTTGAACTTCCTGTTCCACGTGCCGCCTCCTTATCAATATTTTTACACATAGTTGGTTAGATTATAGCACGCTTTTTCTTTTTAATCTACACAAAATTTACAAGTCTTTTCATAAATAAATTCTTTCGTTTGTTGTAGGCCAAAACCCACTGCCGCCTGTGCCCTTTGGGTATTAGGTGACAGGGTATTTGACATTCTTTTACAGCATAAAAAAGGAACTAGAAATTTCTCTAGCTCCTAATTTCTTTTCTCATTTTAAAAATCCATTAATAATCTGCTCTTCCGCTTCTTCTTCCGTCAATCCTAAAGTCATCAACTTCGTAATTTGCTCACCGGCAATCTTTCCGATAGCCGCTTCATGAATCAAAGCTGCATCCAAATCATTGGCCTCAAGCTGCGGAATTGCTAAAATCTTAGCATGATTCATGATGATGGCATCGCACTCTGTGTGTCCGTTGCACGGCGCATTTCCCGTAATGCGGGAATCAAATTTCTGATAAGAATTATCTTTAGCTACAGAGCGAGAGACTACATCGGCACTAGCTCCCTCTCCATTGAGTTTAACATCATAACTGCTGATAGCAGTCTGGTCACCATGAGTCATCAAGCGCTCTCTCACTACCAGCTTTGCACCTGCTGCCAACTCAGCAATTGTCTTTCGATTAGTAGAGTCTACTCCCTTAATCTGAACCATCTCCATCTCCATGGAGCTGTTTTCTTCCATATATACCTCAGTGCCAGGATTTAAAATGCGCTTTCCCGTACCTTCACCAGAACCATAATGCTTTTCCACATAACGCACCTTAGAATTTTTTCCTACATAAAAGCGGTGAATTCCATCATGCTCCGAGTCCTGCTTACCGCAGTTGTCGATCCCGCAGCCTGCCACAATAACCACATCACAATTCTCTCCAATATAGAAATCATTGTAAACAACTTCTTTCAGACCGCTCTGGCTTAATACAACTGGAATATGGACGCTCTCTTTTTTGGTACCCGGTTTAATTTTAATATCAATGCCTGTACCATTTTCCTTAGAAATAATATCAATGTTGGCGGTAGTGTTTCTTGCAGCCAATTGACTGTTGGAACGAATATTGTAAGCACCCTCCGGCACTTCGTGAAGGTCTGCTACTTCCATTAAAAGTCTTTTTTGAATTTCATCAAATTTTTTCATACTGCGCTCCCCTCCTTTGCCTGCAAATCTGGCTTTAACATATTTTTTGTTGATTCGCCATCCAGGTTTCTAGGAAATCCGCCGCAAGCCGCCACTGCAGAGGCCGTTCCAAGCAGAGTTGGCAAAACCTCTTCCTTACTTCCCTGTTTTGCTATCTGTCCATCCGCCAACACAATAATTTCATCGGCGATATTTAGGATGCGCTCCTGATGAGAAATGATAAGAATAGACCCTTCTTTGTTTTTCTCCTGCATACGCTCAAATACCTGAATCAAATTTTGGAAGCTCCACAAATCAATCCCCGCTTCCGGCTCGTCAAAAACGGAAAGCTGCGTGCCACGTGCCAACACGGTGGCAATCTCGATACGTTTTAATTCACCTCCGGAAAGACTGGCATTGACCTCACGCTTGATATAATCCTTAGCGCATAGTCCAACCTCAGATAAATAGCGGCAGGCATCGGCTGCCGAAAGACGGCGATTTCCTGAAGCGATACGAATTAAATCGAGCACCTGAATTCCCTTAAATCGTACTGGCTGCTGAAAAGCGTAACTGATTCCCAGATTCGCACGCTCTGTAATACTCTTGTCTGTGATATCCATACCATTAAAATAAATCTTACCTGAAGTTGGCTTTTCGATGCCAGCAATCAGTTTAGCCAAAGTAGACTTGCCGCCTCCATTTGGACCAGTAATAACTACAAATTTTCGCTCATCAACACTCAAGCTAATATCCTTAATAATTTCCTTTTGCCCTTTTCCCTCGGGTACTTCAAATGATATATTTTTTAACTCTAACAAAATGTCACCTCTTCTTATTACGTTTCTCACAACTGCTGCGTATTTCCATACAGATCATCAATGCTTTTTTGAACATCTCCAACCGCAATGAAAAACTCGCATCTGTATGCTTTTCATGCAAATCCCCATACTCCTGATGCCGAACAATATCCTTTTTTTCGTAGGGTTTTCGCATCCATCATCATAACAAAACATACTGTGTTTGTCAACGCCCCTCAAAAAAGGATCACTGTTAATCTTCCTATTGTTTTTCTTAGCATTTATTTTTGAATCATCCAGGACAGACAGTCATTTTCCTCATACACCTTGTACGCCAAAAGCGCTGAATCACATTTCTGCAATCCAGCGCTCCATTGATACAAGAAATAATTTTACTTTCCCTGTGCTTTAAATTTATTGTAATTAATCAGACAGCCGTCAAGGATAATCTGTCTCTCATCATCCGTCAGCTCTCCAATTTTTAGTTCAAATGCCTCCAAGGTATCTTTTACTACGTAAGCGGTCACACTGCTTGCCTTTTCCTTGATGGCAGTGCGAATACCTGGGATAAAGATAAAGTCCAGATTTGTGAATGGAAGCTCCTCTTCTTCATAAATAAATGGAATCATGCCCCAGTTAATCAGATTGGAACGATAACGCTTTGTTGCATACTCCTTGGCGATATTAGCCCAACCGCCTAATACTTTCTGACAGGAAGCAGCCTGTTCACGAGCAGAACCATCACCTGGTTTTACTGCATAAATCGTAGTACCAATACCAGTTGCTCGAGCTTTCAAATCTGGATAATATTCCTTTACCTTGCGGAAAGCATCACCCAATGGCTTATATTCACGCATTGGACAGCTGTTGGTGCGGCGAATCTTTTCCTGCTTATAAATCTCCTTAGCACGTCCCACATACTCTGGATCTTTTCTGGAAAGAGTAAACTCTGCCAAACCCAGTGGGTTGGAGCGATAGGAAGAAGTCTCTCCCGATGGAATCAGCTCATCGGTGGTGGTAACTGGATCATGAATCTCAGATACAACACGAAGCATAATATTCTCAGTTAACTCAACCATCTCTGGCCAATCTACAATATTTGGTCCTTTCTTTAAGTCAAGAGTCGGATCTGCCTTGCCTACACCGTTAAACACGCGGGTATCGTAAATCTTCTTATCGAAGAAATACTTTGGTTTGGTGAAGTTGACATCTACATCCTGGGCAGAGGTCAAATATCCCTTATTTGCAGCAGTGGCTGCAATAGAGCGAGCATCCATCAATGCAACAGAAGCAATCTGTCCATTTCCCGGCTTAGAACCTTCACGGTTCGGGAAGTTTCTGGTAGCATGACGAATACTTAATCCCTTATGAGATGGAGTATCTCCAGCGCCAAAGCATGGACCACAGAATGCGGTACGAATCACTGCTCCACTCTCCATCAAATCCGCTACACAACCATTCTTCACCAACTGCATAAAGACTGGCTGGGATGCTGGATAAACACTTAACGTAAACTCATCTGATCCGATAGTTTTTCCTCGCAGAATATCAGCAGCATCGCAAAGATTCTCAAATCCGCCTCCCGCACAGCCTGCAATAACACCCTGCTCTACATAGAGCTTGCCATCATGAATCTTATCACGCAAGGTAAACTGTACCTTGTTTCCAAAGCTAACCTTTGCACCCGCTTCTACATCTGCCAAAATATCTTCCAGATTTGCATTCAGCTCATCGATAGTGTAGACATTACTTGGGTGGAATGGCATCGCAATCATCGGCTTTATGGTATCCAAATCCACATAAACCACACCGTCATAGTAGGTGACTGGTGCTGGATTTAATTCCTTGTAGTCATCCGGACGATAGTGAATATCATAAAACTCCTTAACCTTATCATCCGTTCTCCATATGGAGGAAAGACAAGTAGTCTCAGTAGTCATAACATCCACACCAATACGGTAATCTACGGACAGATTATCGATACCAGGTCCAACAAATTCCATTACTTTATTCTTGACATAGCCATTTTTAAATACTGCTCCAATGATAGCCAGTGCAATATCCTGCGGACCTACGCCCTTCTGCGGCTTTCCTGTTAAATAAATGGCAATGACACCCGGCATATTGATATCATAGGTCTGACAGAGAAGCTGCTTTGCCAACTCACCGCCGCCTTCACCGCAAGCCATGGTACCTAATGCACCGTATCGTGTGTGGGAGTCAGAACCCAGCACCATCTTGCCGCATCCTGCCAACATTTCTCTGGCAAATTGGTGAATGACTGCCTGATGAGGTGGAACATAGATACCACCATATTTCTTGGCTGCGGACAAACCAAATACATGGTCATCCTCGTTGATCGTACCGCCTACTGCGCAGAGAGAATTGTGACAGTTAGTGAGTACATACGGCACTGGAAACTTTTCCAGCCCTGATGCGCGAGCTGTCTGAATGATACCTACAAAGGTAATATCATGAGAAGTCAGACAATCAAATTTAATTTTCAGCTTCTTCATATCATCGGAAGTATTATGCGCCTTTAAAATACCATATGCCATGGTACCTTTTGCAGCTTCTTCTTTAGATGGAACCAAATTCATCTTTGATGCCAAAATTTGGCTTGCCTCCTGGTTGTCTGGCACAAGTTCGGTGCCATTTACTAAATAAGCACCCGTATCAAATAACTTTATCATCAATACAATATAGCCTCCTT
>JBJELF010000108.1:35780-43804 GCA_051879015.1 Lachnospiraceae bacterium | reverse complement strand
ATTGAATCTGATTCTTTCCATCAGTGGTTCTTTAAGTGCTTTCGAGCCGCCTTACGTTATCACAAACGGTACCATGGGAACGGGTACTTACTTTGTTATCATGAATCGTCTGGCTCATGAAAATCAGAAGGTTGGTCTGGCCTGCGCTATGGCTATCGTATTGTTGGTCATCATTATTATCTGTACGGTTGCTCAGAAGCTGTTCTTTAAATATGTGTTTGATGATGGAACCAGTGATGAGACCAAGGCTGCTGTCAGAAGAAGAAAACGTGCAGAAAGGCTTGCCAGAAAAGAAGCAAAGAGAGGTGGTACGTTATGATAAAGAGAAAAGGAAAAATGATTTTATTTACTTTATTTAAGTACGTCATGCTAATTGGGGCAGCAGTGGTGGCTTTGACTCCAGTCTGTGTATGTATTCTGACTGCTTTGAAGACCAATGATGAGTATGCCAGCAGTTCTGTGTTGGACGCACCAAAATCCTGGTTGTATCTGGACAACTTTAAGATTGCCTTTGAGCAGGCAAATATGCTGCGCGGCTTCATGAACACGGCCATTGTGCTGGTGGTGGTATTAACCTGCTCTGTTCTGATTGGTTCTATGCTGGCCTATGTGTTAAATCGTTTTAAATTTAAGGGAAATGCAATTATTGAAAATCTGTTTATGTTTGCATCGCTGATTCCTGGCATTGCTACTCAGGTAACGGTATATGAAATTATGTATAATGCAGGATTGATCAATCATCTCTATGGCTACATGATTGTATTGATGGGTACAGATATTATTTCGATTTATATTTTTGTGCAGTTTTTTGAGAATCTTCCGGTTTCTCTTGATGAATCTGCGATTATGGATGGATGCACTTACTTCGGTGTGTTTTTCAAAATTTTGTTTCCACTGTTGAAGCCAGCTATTATTACCTCACTAGTACTGAAGGGTGTTGGTGTTTACAATGAGTACTATATGTCAAATTTGTATTTACAGACTTCAAATTTGCGTACCATTTCCACTTCTCTGTACACCTTTACGGGACCTTATGGAAATCAGTATAATTATATTTGTGCTGGTGTTATCATCACAATTATTCCTATTTTGATTTTCTTTTTGGTATTCCAGAAGCAGGTATATGGCGGTATGGCAGCAGGTGCAGTAAAAGGTTAATGATTGGAGGCTAGTTTTTTATGCAGAAAGTAAAGATAATTGGCGCTGCGGTGGCAAATATGCCCTGGCAGGAGAGACCCGATTCCGTATCAGAAGATAAGCCATTGTGGCGTTACAGTGAAAATCCAGTGATTGGACGTAACCCAATTCCCGGAGTAGCGCGTATCTTCAATAGTGCTGTAATTCCCTACGAGGGAGCTTTTATCGGTGTTTTCCGTGGAGAGCAGGTCAATGGAGTTCCCTATATTTATCTGGGCAGAAGTGAGGACGGCATTCACTGGAACTTTGACAAGGACAAAATTATGTTTGTCGATGAAGAGGGCAAGGAATTTATGCCAGTTTATGCCTATGATCCCCGTTTGGTAAAGGTGGAAGATACCTATTATATTATTTGGTGTCAGGATTTCTACGGTGCTGCCATTGGGATGGCAAAAACGAAAGATTTCAAAACCTTTGTCCGTGTGGAGAATCCTTTTTTGCCTTTTAACCGCAATGCGGTACTCTTTCCAAGAAAAGTTAATGGCAGCTTTTTGATGCTGTCCCGTCCTAGTGACAGCGGTCATACTCCTTTTGGCGATATTTTCCTGTCAGAGAGCAAGGACATGAAGTATTGGGGCTGTCACAGACATGTGATGGGCAAGGGCACCAAATGGTGGGAGTCTTTGAAGATTGGCGGCGGTGCAGCTCCGATTGAGACAACGGAAGGATGGCTTTTGTTCTATCATGGTGTGACAGGTACTTGTAATGGTTATGTTTACAGTATTGGCGGAGCAATCCTGGATATTGACAATCCTTCTATTGTCAAGTATCGTTGTGAAAACTTTTTGCTGACGCCGGAGGAATGGTATGAGGAGCGTGGCTTTGTCCCGAATGTAACCTTCCCCTGCGCGACCATCCATGATGCTGATACAGGAAGAATTGCAATCTATTATGGAGCAGCAGATACCTATGTCGGTCTGGCATTTACCACAGTGGAGGGTGTTGTTTCCTATATTAAGGAACATTCCTATGTGGGTCTGAGTGAAACGGAAATTGGAAAACGATAAGCAGGAGAGTGCTATGTTTGCAGAGGAAATAAGACAACATTTGACAGGACATCTCATTCCCTTTTGGGAGAGTTTGATGGATCAGGAGTATGGCGGTTTTTATGGACATCTGGATTATGATTTATCTTTGGACAGGCAGGCGGTCAAAGGCTGTATTTTAAACAGTCGAATCCTATGGTTTTTCTCCAATGCTTATTTGCTGTTAAAGGAAGAGCATCTTCTTTTGGCAGCAAAGCATGCCTGCCAGTTCATGAAAAAATACTGTATGGACACTGAGATGGGTGGTGTATTCTGGTCAGTAACTTATGATGGCGTTCCTGAGGATACAACGAAGCATACCTACAATCAGGCATTTGCGATTTATGCTCTTTCTTCTTATTATGATGCATCGAAGGATGAGGAAGCCTTGCAGTTAGCAGAGGAGCTGTATCAGCTGATTGAGAGCCGATGCAAGGATGAGTATGGTTATCTGGAAGCCTTTGACCGCAGCTTTTATCCCATAGACAATGATAAGCTTTCTGAGAATGGAGTGATGGCAGAAAAAACGATGAATACGTTGCTGCATGTCTTTGAAGCTTATACGGAGCTGTACCGCGTCACACGCAAGGCTGAAGTAGCAGAAAATCTGAGATGGATGCTGGACATTATGGCAGAAAAAATATATAATCCTCAAAAACAGCGTCAGGAGGTTTTTTTTGACCGTACATGGAATTCGTTGATTGATCTGCACTCCTACGGTCATGATATTGAGACAGCATGGCTTGTAGACCGTGCGCTTGAGATTTTGAAAGATTCCAGTTATACGGAAAAAATTTTGCCCATTACTAAGGCGTTAACTCGTCAAATTTATCAGACTGCCTACCGAAATCATTCGGTGATGAATGAGGCGGAGCGGGGCGTAGTGGATACCACCCGTGTTTGGTGGGTTCAGGCTGAGGCCATTGTGGGATTTTTGAACGGCTATGAGCAGGAACCTGCCTGTGAGGAATATCTTCAGGCTGCGAAGGATATCTGGGATTATATCAAAGAATATGTAATAGATGCCAGAGAAGGTTCTGAGTGGTATTGGTCCGTCAGTGAGCAGGGAATTCCAAGTAGAAAACCGATTGTAGAGCCATGGAAATGTCCCTATCATAATGGCAGGATGTGTATCGAGGTAGTAAAGAGATTCCAGTCCTCAAAGTTTGCCGACACAGGATCACCGACGGAATAATGACAGGAGATTATGATATGTTACATAAACAGTATTTTATAGAGCAGGAAAAAGTAGATAAGCTGGTAGCAAGAAAAAATCAGAAGGCAGAGTTTTATAATGGAATTTATGACCGCTATGTTTATCCGGTGCTGACGAGAGAGTTTGTGCCTGTCAGCTGGAGATATGATTTGGATGCTGAGAGCAATCCATATTTTATGGAACGCTTGGGGGTCAATGCAGTGATGAATTCCGGAGCAATTTACCTCCATGGAAAGTATTATCTGGTTGTTCGTGTGGAAGGAAATGACCGCAAATCCTTCTTTGCAGTGGCAGAGAGTGACAGCGGTGTGGACGGATTTCATTTCTGGGATTATCCCATTGTGCTGCCAGATACCTGTCCTGAGGAAACCAATGTGTATGATATGCGACTGACTCAGCATCAGGATGGTTATATTTATGGTGTTTTTTGTTCGGAGAGCAAGGATACCACCAATCCTGATTTGTCTGCAGCGGTGGCGGAGGCAGGAATTGTTCGGACAAAGGATTTAAAGACTTGGGAAAGATTGGACAATCTCAAAACACTTCGCTCACCTCAGCAGAGAAATGTAGTGCTTCATCCCGAATTTGTAGATGGCAAATATGCTTTTTACACCAGACCAATGGATGGATTTATTGAGACGGGAAGCGGAGGCGGTATTGGATTTGGTTTGTGTGAGGATATTACTCATGCTGTCATTGACGAGGAAAAAATTATCAGCCGACGCATTTATCATACTCTGACCGAATCCAAAAATGGCGCTGGAGCAGTACCGATTCGAGGGAAAAAATGTTGGATTCATATTGCTCACGGTGTCCGCAATACTGCGGCAGGACTTCGCTACGTGCTGTATGTCTTTGGCAGTGATTTGCAGGACCCATCTAAGGTGATTGCAGAGCCATCCGGCGTTTTTTTGGTACCGCTGGGAAGTGAGCGTGTCGGTGATGTATCCAATGTGGTGTTTACAAATGGGGCAATCGCCCGCGAAAATGGGGATGTCTATATCTATTATGCTTCCAGTGACACGAGAATGCATGTAGCTGCTACAACGATTGATAAGCTGGAGGATTATTTGTTCCATACACCGAAAGATCCGCATCGCTCATCAGACTGTGTAAGACAACGATGCGAGCTGATTAAGAAAAATATGGAACTCCTTGACCAGATGGATGCTTGTGAAAGAAAATAGTTGGTCTTGGATACATATGATGAGGTAGCAAATATATGGAAGATATCAAGAAAAATTTGGCCGGTATGAATATGCGGCAAAAAGTGGAATATATTATTACATATTACTGGTGGCATATTTTATTGATAACAGGAGCAGTTTGTCTGCTCCTCTTCCTTGTATGCCATTATATTTTGTTTCGAGAGCAGCCGGCTCAGTTTACCTGTATTTTAGCGAATCAGCGAATGGATCGTTTTCGAGATGAGCAGCTTCAGGAAAGCTTTGCTGAATTTTCAGGTCTGGATGCAGAGCGCATTGTTTTTGATTCCAATTATATTTTTTCTTATGGTGATTTTCATGTAGAGGGGGCCAATGAAAGCTCTTATGAAAAATTTTTTTTTAAATGGCGCAATCATGAGATGGATGCAGTAATTATGACGAAGGATTTGATGAAATTCAGCGAAGAGATGGGCGGCACCTTTATTGATTTGTCAGAGTATGATACCTATGAGTTTGTGCTTTATGAAGAAGATGGAGTACCTTGCGGTATTGAGCTGCAGGATACTCCACTGATGAATTTTTTGGATTATAATGAAGAGGAAACCTTGCTTTTGCTTTTTCCGATAGAATCAAAAAATCGGGAGCAAATTCAGACTTTTTTGGATTTTTTACATGACCTTTAAATCCATCCGCCATCTAGCTGAATCACTTGCCCAGTAAGATAGGATGGGCCGGTGCATAGTTGATAAACTAGCTGTGCTGCTTCCTCTGTTGTGCCCATTCGGCCAGCTGGAATTTCCTCCAGCAGCATTTGACGTTCCTCGTCATCTAAAAACTGATTCATCTCTGTATCAATGGCACCGCAGGCGATGGCATTGACTTGAATATTGGACGGAGCCAATTCCTTCGCCAGAGCTTTTGTAAAAGCGTTGATTCCTCCTTTGGTGGCTGAGTAAGCCACCTCGCAGGAAGCACCGCAGACACCCCAGACAGAAGAAATATTTATAATTGTGCCAGTCTGTTTTTTTATCATATAAGGAATTGCAATTTGGCAGCAGTTGAATACGCTGGTCAGATTTACATTGACCATCTGATTCCAAAGCTGAGAATCCATATCCTGCAATAGACCAATCCAGGAAATTCCTGCATTATTTACGAGCACATCGATACGACCAAAGTGATGAATTCCTGCTTCTATCAATTCTCTGCAGAAATCATAATCTCCCACATTTCCCACTTTGCATAGGCAGGAACTGCCAAGTTTCTCTGCCATCTGTTGGACTTCTTCCAGTTTGTTTGGCTGTCTATGGCAGCATAAAATTAAATTCCATCTTTTTTCAGCAAAAAATAAGGCAATTCCGCGGCCAATGCCTCGGGACGCTCCTGTTATTAAAATTGTTTTTGACATAGTTGCGCCTTTCTTCTTGAACTTCACAGGCAGTTAGCTGGTCCGTGAACAGAAACAAACAGATTGATGATGTAGGGGCAAATGATATTTTAACCCCATAATAGTTTAGCAAATTTATAAAAAAAACGCAATCAAACTTTAGAATATGTGGTATACTACTACGGAAGAGAAGCGTAACAGGGAAGAACTCGTATCGGAATGGTTACAGAAATGCAAAGGTATGTAAGGAGGAATTGCGAATGTATGATTTGATTATTATTGGTTCAGGTCCTGCAGGACTTGCAGCGGCAATTTATGCACAGAGAGCTGAGCTGAATACTCTCGTTATCGAGAAGGAGATGATGAGCGGTGGTCAGATTATTAATACTTATGAGGTAGAAAATTATCCAGGAATTGCAAAAATTAGTGGATTTGATTTGGCGGACAAGTTCCGCGATCATGCCGAAGCCTTAAAGGCTCAGTTTGTGACAGAACAGGTATATCGCATTGAAAAAAAGAATGAAAAAAATTTTGAAATTTACTGCAGTCGGCAATCCTTTTCGGCAAAGGCAGTTCTCATTGCTACGGGAGCACATCACAAAAAATTAGGAGTGCCGGGAGAAGAAAGCTGTCTTGGTAAAGGGGTATCCTACTGTGCAACCTGTGATGGTGCGTTCTTCCGCAACAGAGAGGTAGCTGTTGTCGGCGGAGGTGATGTGGCAGTGGAAGATGCCATTTATCTGGCACGCATGTGTAAAAAAGTATATTTGATTCATAGACGTGATTCTCTAAGAGCCGCAAAAAGTTTACAAAGTCAGCTGTTTAAGCTGAAAAATGTGGAATGTATTTGGAACTCCACAGTAAAAGAGATTGTGGGAAATCCAAAGGTAAATTCCATTCTCATTGAAAGAAATGGACGAAATGAATTTTTGAATGTCAGCGGAGTTTTCATTGCTGTTGGGATTCAGCCAGAGTCAGATTTGTTTCGTGGTTTGGTGGAACAAGATAAAGATGGTTATATTGTTGCAGGGGAAGACGGTATTACTTCTATGCCGGGAATCTTTGTGGCTGGGGATGTGCGTACAAAGAAATTAAGACAGATTATTACGGCTGCCTCTGATGGAGCCAACGCAGTAATGTCAGCTGAAAACTGGCTGATGCAATAGAGCGCTGAACTGATACTAGGGTCAAAATGCTTTTTGTCCCCAATATCATAAATATGAGGGTCAAAATTTTTTGACCCTCATATTTTGTTGAAAAAAGAAGAAATTTTATCTGCCGCAGAATTTTTTTGTGTCATTTTATGGCGAAATTTCCAATATTTTAACAAAAAATAAAAAAATTAAAAAAGAATGTAAGAAATTATATTGACAAACGGTTTTTGCCTTGATATAATCAACAACGTGGATATGTAATGAATTTGTAACAAATCCGCAACAAATGATGAATAAATTAAGTAACAGTTTGAGAATTTAAGATAGAAATGGTAATGATATTGTAAAATGTGTATGATACCAGAGTCAAAAGTCGTATATTTCATGCGGATATGAAAATTGGCTTGAGGGCTCGATATGGATTGCAAGAGGGCTGCAGATACACAGATCAAAAAATCGTGCGAGTAGGGGAAAGGCTAGCATGATACGGAGGAATAATAAGAATGAAAAGAAAACTTGTAAAAATGACACTTACAACCATGACCGCAGTTACAATGATTTTAGGAATGAGCGTTGATGGACAAGCATTTTCTGGAAGAAGCAGTGAAAGTGCAGTGGCAGGAATTGCGATTTCATTAAGCAACTATTCCGTAACGGTAGATAATGATAATAAGGCACAGACAGAGTTTACATCAGTATTGCACACGGATTCATCAAAGATAATGGCATATGCAGAAGAAGCGGGAATGAATATTGGCAAAAATATTATTTTGGATAATCCAGTATGGTTGAGTAATTCATTTAGTTCAATTGGAGCGGAGACAACTGCTTCTGAGACGGAGGCTGAAACCGAGAAAGAAACCGAGAAAGAAACCGAGA
>JBJELF010000108.1:0-35680 GCA_051879015.1 Lachnospiraceae bacterium | reverse complement strand
ACTGCTTCTGAGACGGAGGCTGAAACCGAGAAAGAAACCGAGAAAGAAACCGAGACGGAAACTGAAAAAGAGACTGAAAAGGAAACTGAAAAAGAGACTGAAAAAGAAACTGAGAAAGAGGTTGAGGCAGAAACCGAAAAAACTGCTGACGGCAAAGAAGATAATAAAAAATCTCAGAAGAAAGCAGCTGAGTTAGAGGAAAAAAATGAGTCCGTATATTCTAATTTAGTAATTGCACAGATTGATAATTATGTCAATGTAAGAACAAGCACAGATACATCAGATTATGATAATATTATCGGAAAGATGTACAATGAGTGTATGGCCACTGTTTTGGACGAAGTAGAAGATGAAAATGGTGAAGTTTGGTATAAAATTTCTTCTGGAAATATTAAAGAAGGATATATTAAGGCAGAGTTCTTTGTAACTGGTGAAGAAGCAAGAGAATTGGCTGAGAAATTAGTCACTATTGATGCAATTGTAGTTGATACAGAGCGTTTAAATGTACGTGCGAATCCAGATGTTAATGAAGATAATGTCATTTATAGTATTGAGGAAGGTTCTAGTTATACCTTGTTAGATGATTCGGATGAAAATTTTTATCTGATTCAGTTGGATGCCGAGGTAAATGGTTACGTATTTAAGGATTACATTGAATTAAAAAAGACTTATCCAACTGCTTTTTCAACTAAGGATGAGGAAAAACATCGTAAAGAGTTGGAAGAATTACATAATAAAATTTTGAATTGTTTGAATAACTATATTGAGCTGCGTGATATGGGTGATTATTATTCTGCATTGGCAGAGGCAGAGTCCATCACCGCCCAGTCTGAGTATTTAATGGAGTTGGCTGAAGCATATCACTTGGATGATTATGTGGAGCTTGCAGAGGAAGATTTGACGAATGGTCATTACGGCACTCTGGTAATGACTGACAGTATTGCTCAGGCAGATGATGCAGCAGTACAGCAGGCAGCAGCGCAGCAGGCAGCAGATGCAGCAGCACAGCAGGCAGCAGCGGCAGCGGCACAGCAGGCAGCAGATGCAGCAGCACAGCAGGCAGCAGCACAGCAGGCAGCAGCGCAGCAGGCAGCAGCGGCAGCGGCAGCGCAGCAGCAGGTAGTACAGCAGCCATCGGCCAGTGCTGGTTCTGTAGTAGATTATGCACTTAGCTGGGTTGGCAGATGTAATTATGTATACGGTGGCAGCAACCTGACCGTTGGCGGTGCAGTTGACTGTTCTGGATTTACACAGCAGGTATTTGCTCAGTATGGGGTATATCTTCCACATTCTTCTGCAGCACAGGCTAGCTATGGTGTAGCTGTAGGTGTTGATCAGCTGCAGCCAGGTGACTTGATTTGTTATTCTGGACATGTAGCTATCTATATTGGCAATGGACAGATTGTGCATGCAGCTAATCCAAGTGCGGGTATTTGTGTTGGTTCTCTTTATACCAAACCAATTGTAGCTTGTCGTAGATTATTGTAATATCGATACGAATGAATCGAGTAGGAGAGAATGTATTTCTTGACTACTCGATTTTTCAGTTTTTTATTAATTATAATAACTAAGAGGCAGGTTTCCCTGCCTCTTACTAAGAAATACTATTCAAATTCTGGCTCAATTAAGCCGTAGGTACCGTCCTTTCTTTTGTACACCACATTGACTTCATCGGTCTCAGCGTTGGAGAATACATAGAAGCTGTGTCCCAAAAGCTCCATCTGAATGCAAGCTTCTTCTGGATCCATGGGCTTCATGCCAAATTTCTTGGTTTTTACAATCTTAACTGTCTCAGGCTCCTCGTATTCCTCCTCTAAATAGGATGGTGCAAAGGAATCAATGCCTTGATTTTTGGCAACTAATTTTGTCTTGTATTTTTTGAGCTGACGCTCGATGATTTCTTCGACCAGATCAATAGACACATACATATCGGTGCTCTGCTCCTCGGAGCGAATCACATTGCCTTTGACTGGGATTGTCACTTCAATTTTTTGAATATCTTTCTGCACGCTTAAAGTCACATAGATGGTTACATCTGGTGAGAAAAATCTCTCTAATTTGCCAAGCTTTTCTTCTACAGCAGCTTTCAATCCAGGAGTCACGTTGATATTTTTTCCGGTAATAACAAATCTCATATATAATCCTCCTTTATACAATAGTTGATTGAGCGGTCAAACGGTCAAAATAGATGAAATGAATTTTGACACTTAAATCAAGTTAACAATAGAATGATTATACCTCCTTATAATATTAACAGATAATTTCGTTTACTGCCTTGAAATGCTCTATCAATTGTATGTCTATTATATCATAATATCGAAAAATAGCAACAATTATTTTCTGAAAATCCAAAATAATTAAAAAAAAGGGTTAAAACACAAAAATTGTCAGAAAATAGAAAAAATGCCAGAAAGTTTTAGAGAATAAATTGGAACGAATATTTAAAAGATGTTCATAGTTTGTTAATAATTCAAGAATATACTAATATGCGGAAAAAATACGTTGAATAATAAAAAAAATAGTGCTACAATAGCTAACATGGTGTGCCTACTGTGTATCTTAAGATAGTGCTGGGTGGGTACTGGGAGAATTCCTATTGGAGGTAAAGATGAATTTAATTGAGAAGGTATTTGGAACCCATAGTGAGCGAGAACTCAAAATAATTGCTCCGTTGATTGACAAGATAGAAGGCTTGAGAGACAGCATGATGGCATTGTCCGATGAGGAGCTGAGAGGAAAGACAGAGGAATATAAGGATCGATATCAAAAGGGTGAGTCTTTAGACAGTCTGCTGCCAGAGGCCTTTGCGACTGTGAGAGAGGCTGCTCGCCGTGTATTTTATAATCCAGAAGATGGCTCCACAATGGAGCATTATCGTGTGCAGTTAATTGGTGGTGTGATTTTGCATCAGGGACGTATCGCTGAGATGCGTACTGGTGAAGGTAAGACCCTGGTGTCTACTTTGCCAGCTTATCTGAATGCATTGGCTGGTAAGGGTGTTCATATCGTAACGGTCAATGATTACTTGGCGAAGCGTGACGCAGAGTGGATGGGACAGGTTCATCGCTTTTTAGGCTTGACGGTGGGCGTAGTTTTAAATGGTATGAATAATGATGAGCGTCGTGCTGCGTACGCCTGTGATATTACTTATGTAACGAACAATGAGCTGGGCTTTGATTATCTGCGTGATAACATGGTTGTCTATAAGGAACAGTTGGTTTTGCGTGATTTGCATTATGCTATCATCGATGAGATTGACTCGATTTTAATTGATGAGGCGCGTACACCACTGATTATTTCTGGACAGGGCAATAAATCCACAAAGCTTTATGAGGTGTGCGATTTGCTGGCAAAACGTCTGGAGCGAGGTCAGGAGTACTATAAGCGTTACCGCAAGGGAGCTGACGGTAAGGACGAAGAATATTTGGAGCCTATTGACCATAATAATGAGTTCAGCAAGATGAACGCCATTATGGGAGATGAAGTGGTGGAGGATGGCGATTTTATCGTCAATGAGAAAGATAAGACGGTTAACCTGACCGAGCAGGGTACCAAGAAGGTGGAGGAATATTTCCATATTGAAAACCTGTCTGATGCAGAAAATCTGGAAATTCAGCACAATGTCATCCTGGCTTTGCGTGCCAACTATATGATGCATCTGGATCAGGATTATGTGGTAAAAGACGGAGAAGTGTTGATTGTCGATGAGTTTACCGGCCGTATTATGCCAGGCCGCCGCTATTCGGATGGTTTGCATCAGGCCATTGAGGCAAAGGAGCATGTGAAGGTTCGCAAGGAGAGCCGTACTTTGGCTACCATTACTTTCCAGAACTTTTTCAATAAATTTGAAAAAAAGGCAGGTATGACTGGTACTGCCTTGACAGAAGAACGAGAATTTCGTAATATTTATGGCATGGACGTGATTGAGATTCCGACCAACCGTCCTGTGCAGCGAATTGATCATCAGGACGCTATCTACAAGAGCAAGAAGGAAAAATTTAAGGCAGTTGTCGAGGCTGTCAAGGAAGCACATGCGAAGGGACAGCCGGTTTTGGTTGGTACGATCAATATTGATACCTCTGAGATGCTCAGCGGTATGCTGCGCAAGGAAGGCATCAAGCATAATGTCTTGAATGCAAAATTCCATGAGCAGGA
Organism: Lachnospiraceae bacterium; assembly: GCA_051879015.1. Lineage (GTDB taxonomy): Bacteria > Bacillota > Clostridia > Lachnospirales > Lachnospiraceae > JBJELF01. The sequence continues at coordinate 31,525 of JBJELF010000108.1, read as the reverse complement.
AGCTGAAATTGTTGCCTTGGCAGGTCAGCACGGTGCTGTTACGATTGCGACTAACATGGCAGGTCGTGGTACGGATATTAAGCTGGATGCAGAGGCCAAGGCAGCAGGTGGTCTGAAGATTATTGGTACGGAGCGTCACGAATCCAGACGTATCGACAATCAGCTGCGTGGTCGTGCAGGCCGTCAGGGAGATCCTGGTGAGTCCAAGTTTTATATTGCTCTCGAAGATGATTTGATGCGTTTATTTGGTTCTGAGAAGCTGATGAGTATATTTGAGGCTTTGAAGGTACCGGAGGGCGAGGAGCTTCAGCACAAGATGCTGACTGGTGCCATCGAGAAGGCTCAGATGAAGATTGAGGCGAACAATTACAATATTCGTGAAAATCTGTTAAAATATGACGAGGTCATGAATGAGCAGAGAGAAGTTATCTATGAGGAGCGCCGCCGTGTATTGGATGGCGAGGATATGAGAAATGTGATTATGCAGATGACTACGCGTTTTATCGAAGGATGTGTGGATATGCATATCGCAGATGATTCTTCCTCAAAGGAATGGGACTTAAACGCTCTCAAGCACACACTGCTTCCAATTATTCCGCTGTCAGAGGATCTTTTGACTCCAGAAGCGGTAGAAAAGATGAAAAAATCTGAGTTGAAGCATGTGCTCAAGGAAAAGGCTTTTGAGCTCTATGCAGAGAAAGAGACCATGTTCCCAGATGCGGAGATGATGCGTGAGTTGGAGCGAGTGTTCCTTTTGAAGGTAATTGACAACAAGTGGATGAGTCATATCGATGATATGGAGCAGCTCCGTCAGGGTATTGGTCTGCAGTCCATGGGACAGAAGGATCCGCTGGTAGAGTATAAGATGGCTGGTTTTGATATGTTTGATGCCATGACTGCAGCCATTCAGGAAGATACGCTTCGTCTGATGTATCATGCCAGAGTGGAAGAAAAGGCAGAGCGTGAGCAGGTTGCTCAGGTCACGGGCACAAACAAGGATGATACCACTGTCAAGGCTCCCAAAAAGCGTGCTGCAACAAAAATTTATCCAAATGATCCATGCCCATGTGGTTCTGGAAAGAAGTATAAGCAGTGCTGTGGCCGTTTAAACTAAGATAGTTTTCTGTCTGAAAAAGACATGACTATATAAAAGCCGCTTGTGCGGCAAAATAAGGCGCAATTGCGCAAGAAAGAAGGTGTGGTTATGGTAGAATTAGATCAGTTCAAATACGAATTATCTGCCAACGAAAAACCATTGTACGAATTGAGGGATTCACTTTAACTTAGCTGCAAAGAAAGAAAAAATAGTTGAGTTGGAGCGTTACATGGAAGAACCATCTTTTTGGGATGATCCAGAGCATTCCCAGAAAGTGATGAAGGAACTGAGAAGTTTGCAGGATTGTGTGAAGGGATATGAGCATCTAGAGACACAGTTCGAAGAAATTGGTTTGCTGATTGAGATGGGCAATGAGGAAGAGGATCCGGACACCATTCCAGAAGTGGAAGCAATGCTGAATGACTTTATCAGCAAACTGGAGGAGATGCGCATTAGCATTTTGCTCTCGGAAGAGTATGACCAAAATAATGCGATTTTGCGGCTGAATGCGGGTGCGGGTGGCACCGAGTCCTGTGACTGGGCAAGTATGCTGTACCGTATGTACTGTCGTTGGGCGGAGAAAAAGGGCTTCAAGGTAGAGGTACTGGATTATCTGGATGGTGATGAAGCAGGCATTAAGTCAGTTACGATTCAGATTGATGGTGAAAATGCTTATGGCTATCTAAAATCAGAAAAGGGTGTGCATCGTCTGGTGCGCATTTCTCCGTTCAATGCCGCAGGAAAGCGCCAGACTTCCTTTGTGTCCTGTGATGTTATGCCGGAAATCGAGGAAGATTTGGATGTGGAAATCAACACAGAAGATTTGCGAATTGATACCTATCGTTCCAGCGGTGCAGGTGGTCAGCATATCAACAAGACCTCATCCGCAGTGCGTATTACCCATATTCCAACAGGTATTGTGGTACAGTGTCAAAATGAGCGTTCTCAGTTCCAAAATAAGGATAAGGCAATGCAGATGTTAAAGGCTAAACTGTATATGCTGAAAAAACAGGAAAATGAAGATAAAATCTCGGGTATTCGAGGTGAGACCAAGGATATCGCATGGGGAAGCCAGATTCGTTCTTATGTTATGCAGCCTTATACGATGGTCAAGGACCATCGCACAGGTGTATCCAGCGGAAATACAGGTGCAGTGTTGGACGGAGATATCGATATGTTTATCAGTGCATATCTGAAATGGCGTCAGGACGGCGGCGTGGCAGTGGACAATGGAGAGCTGGAGTAATCATTTCCTTTCATGGCAGTGTCTATGAGGATGCGGGCAAAGAAAAGCTGTGTTGAACCATTTTATGGTTTAACATAGCTTTTTTTAAAAAGACGTTGCATAATTGAAATAAATATGTTAATATCTTCGTTGGAAAGACAAATGTATGCATACAAAGCACATAAATGTGTCGTCAATGGAATATAATAAGCGTGCTTACATGCAGAAGCATCGACTTTTGGATATGCTGATGCTTCGACTGCGGGGCATGTCAGTTTAAATGCATACACGAGATATTTGACTGAATAGTAGGATAGTAGGAGACGGGTATGGCAGAAACGAAATATTATGTTGTAACGAAAAAAGCACTTCCGGAAGTACTGTTGAAGGTGGTGGAGGCAAAACGATACCTGGAATCAGGTAAGGCCAGTGCTATCAACGAGGCAACGGATATGGTGGGAATCAGCCGAAGTTCTTTTTATAAATACAAAGATGATATTTTCCCTTTCCATGAAAATGTAAAAGGAAAAACGATTACATTTGTCATGCAGATGGATGATATTCCAGGCATTTTGTCCCTGATTTTGCAATGTATTGCTGCCCATCAGGCAAGTATTTTGACGATACACCAGACAATACCAATTAATGGAATCGCATCACTGACATTGAGTGTGGATTTAAATCCGAAGACGGAGGATTGTTCTGAGATGTTGAATGAGATTGAAAAAATTGATGGTGTGCATTATTTGAAATTATTGGGACGAGAATAACGATGTCATGTATTGACGGAACGGAGGAAACATGTTACAGTTAGCAATTTTAGGTTATGGCACAATTGGAGCAGGAGTCGCTCAGGTACTGCTGCAGAAGAAACAGGTAGTTACAGCGAAGGCAGGTCAAGAGATTGACATCAAATATATTTTGGACTTGAGAGATTTTCCAGGGGATCCGCTGGAAGATAAAGTGATTCATGATGTAAATATTATTCTGAATGATCCAGAGGTGTCCTTGGTGGTGGAGACCATGGGAGGTACAAAGCCTGCTTACAATTTCGTTAAGGCAGCTCTGCTGGCTGGAAAGAGCGTAGCCACCTCCAACAAGGAGTTAGTGGCAAAGTATGGAGCAGAGCTTTTGCAGATTGCACAGGAGAAACAGATTAATTTCTTATTTGAGGCCAGCGTGGGCGGAGCAATTCCGATTATTCGTCCTCTAAACGAATGCATTTCTGGCGATGATGTAATGGAAATTACAGGTATTTTAAATGGTACCACTAATTTTATTTTAACCAAGATGGCAAAAGAAGGGTTGGAATTTGAGGATGTGTTAAAACAGGCTCAGGCCTTGGGCTATGCGGAGCGCAATCCAGCCGCTGATGTAGAGGGAAAGGATGCCTGCAGAAAGATTGCTATTTTGGCATCCATGGCATATGGTTATCAGGTTAATGAAGAAAATGTGTATACTGAGGGCATTACAAAGATTACTGCAGTGGATATGCAGTATGCAGAGAGCTTTGGCTTGGCAGTTAAGCTGTTTGGCACCTGTCGTAAGGTGGGCAATGAGGTCTATGTGATGGTTTGCCCGATGTTGGTGGCTCCCTCTCATCCACTCTATGCAGTGAATGATGTGATGAATGGTGTGTTGGTGCGCGGCGATTTTACTGGAGAACTGATGTTTTACGGTGCAGGAGCAGGAAAGCTGCCGACAGCCACAGCGGTGGTGGCCGATATTGTTGATGAGGCAAAGAATTTAAATAAGACAGTCATGAAGCCTTGGAAGGCGGAGGCACTGCAGGTAGCTGATTATCGCAGACTGGAGCATCGCTTTATGGTGCGTCTGCAGGGAAATGCGCAGGACAGAGCGGAGGAAATCAAGGAAGTGTTCGGCACAGTTACAGATATAGCGGCGACAGTGGCTGAGAATGAGTTTGCTGTTTTGACGGATATCATGACAGAGGAAAAATTTGAGCATAAAATAAATCAAATTGATGGTTTGATTAGCAGAATTCGTCTTGCATAAAGGAGAGGAACATGTTAATAGTTAAGAAATTTGGTGGAAGTTCGGTGGCAGACAAGGAGCGCATTTTCAATGTGGCAAAACGCTGTCTGGAGGATTACAAACAGGGAAATGATATCGTGGTTGTCCTCTCCGCAATGGGAAAGACTACAGATGGATTGATTGCGAAGGCTCAGGATATCAATCCAAAGGCCTCGAAAAGAGAAATGGATATGCTGTTGACAACGGGAGAACAGGTATCGGTGGCACTGATGGCGATGGCAATTCAGTCTTTGGGTTATCCTGCTATTTCTCTGAGTGCATGGCAGGTGTCAATGCATACCAATTCTGTCAATGGAAATGCAAAGTTAAAAAATATTGATACAGAGCGCATTAAACGAGAGCTGGAGGCAAAAAAAATTGTCATTGTCACTGGTTTTCAGGGAATTGACAAGTATGAGGATTACACTACCTTAGGACGAGGCGGCTCTGACACCACTGCAGTAGCATTGGCGGCAGCTCTTCATGCAGACGCCTGCGAGATTTACACGGATGTGGAGGGAGTTTATACTGCAGACCCAAGAGTGGTGCCAAATGCGAAAAAGATGAAGGAAGTAACGTATGACGAGATGCTGAACTTTGCCTCTTTGGGAGCAAAGGTGCTGCACAATCGTTCCGTGGAGATGGCAAAGCGCTATGGCGTGCAGCTGGTGGTGCGTTCCAGCTTAAATTATGCAGAGGGAACCGTTGTAAAGGAGGAAACAAGTACAATGGAGCGAATGTTGGTAAGCGGAGTGGCCGCTGATAAAAATGTATCACGTATCTCGGTGTTGGGAGTAAAGGATGAGCCAGGTATTGCTTTTCGCCTGTTCCATACTCTATCCAGAGAAAATATCAATGTGGATATCATTATCCAGTCTGTTGGCCGTGCGGGCACAAAGGATATTTCTTTCACGGTGGCAGAGACAGATTTGGCTCAGGCAATTTTGGTGCTGCATGAGAATCAGGCATCCATCACGGCAAGGGCCATTGAGCATGAGGAGGGTGTTGCCAAGGTGTCTATCATAGGTGCTGGTATGACTACCAATCCTGGTGTGGCATCCAAGATGTTTGAGGCGCTGTATGGAGCCAACATCAACATTAAGATGATTGCAACTTCGGAGATTCGTATCACCGTGCTGGTAGACGAGAGGGATACGGAGCTTGCCATGAGAGCAATTCATGATAAATTTGCTCTGGGAGACTGATGTCTTCGGGGCAGAAAAAAAGAGTAGACGAAGATGAAATCCTCTATCGTCTGCTCTTGTGTCTTGTGGGACTGGGAGTCATTTATCTGATACCAGTCCTTTTCTGCGATTTTGATCCCATGTATGGGGTAAATGGCAATATGCCATGTCTGATTCATACCGTTACGGGAGGGTATTGTCCAGGATGCGGTGGTACTCGAGCGGTTGCTGCCCTGTTAAAGGGAGAAATTCTTCAGAGTCTGTATTATAATCCTTTTGTCCTTTACATGGCGGCAGGCATTGCAGCCTTTCTTTTGTCTCATACCTTGAAGCATTTGACAAAAAATCGGATTCATGGTCTGCATTGCCGTTCTGCCTTTTTTTATGTGGGCTTTGGTATCCTGGCAGTCAATATGCTGATAAAAAATTATTGCTATTTTGTCTTGGGGATTGCAATGTCATGATATCGAGATTAAAAAGTCATCACAATCATCCATTATCGAATGTGTAAGAATAACCCCACATCAGATGGGTCAATGCCCATTTGGCGGAACAATTGACGGAAGTACTCGAGCTCCTGGGAAGAAAATCCCGATTGTTTTAGCATTTTTACATATTCACGGAAAAATTCCAACAGGACATCCGGGTGCAGTTTAATATAAATTTCTGCTGCAAACAATGCCGCAGTCAGGGCAAGCATAATGCTGGAAATGACGATAGCAGCGATGGCATATTTGTGCATGGGGCCTCCTTGACGGGACAGAAGGGCCATTGTGATGGAAACTACCTCCAAAAGAACCATAAAAATAGTCATGTTGGATGAGAACGTGCAGCAGCAGATGACAATGGTCGTTAGACTCAAAAAGAAAGCCGTTTTTGCCAAAGTATTTGGCGGCGTGGAATATGGCCGCTCTTCGTCGGCGAAACGACGATTTCTGGGCTGACTTTCTTCATCGGCAAAACGACGATTTCTGGGCTGTCCCTGAGGCACTGTATTCCAAGATTGGTCCTGGTAGGATTGTCCCTGCGTATCGGTTTTGGTTTCATCGATAAAGGGAGTGTCATCCGGATTGTTTGGATGAGTTTGATTGTCTTCGTAATTGGAATTCATATAGCGATGATAGTAAGTAGGCTCCTCCTCAAACTCAGAAGTTTTTTGGGGAGGTGTCTGGGAAGTTTTTTTCTGTTCGGGTTCATCGCAGTCATAATAATCTCTCATAGAAATCTCCTTTTTTTTATGTCTGGTGATGTCTGCGAAGCAGGCATCTTGGTTTGCTATCAGTCTACCATTATTTATTAAAAAAAACAATCTCAAATTAATTATTGACGAATAGGAACTGTGTTGCTATACTAGAAAGCGTAAAATAAGAAAAGGAAATCTTCGGGGCAGGGTGTGATTCCCTACTGGCGGTATAGTCCGCGAACTGCTCAGCTTTGAGCGGCCGATTCGGTGCAATTCCGAGACCAACAGTGAAGGTCAAGCGCGCGATTGACAAAGTCTGGATGAAAGAAGAATGTGAGTGATAATCTGCGTTATCACGGCACTCTCTATGCCTATGGAAGAAAATGGGTATAGAGCTTTTTTTTGTTATAACTCTGAACTTTCCTTGAGCGAAGCGAAAGGAGCGTAACTAATTATGAAGAAGTTGTTTACTGTCAAAAATTTGGTCTTGATGGCATTGTTTACTGCGATTGCAGAGGTCTTGATGCTGTTTGAGTTTCCTATCCCATTCATTGCACCATCCTTTTATGAGATGGATTTCAGCGAGGTACCGGTGCTCATCGGAACCTTTACGATGGGTCCTCTTGCAGGTGTCATCATTGAGCTGTTAAAAATTTTACTCAACTTTCTTATTAACGGCACAACAACCGCAGGTGTGGGTGAGATTGGAAACTTTTTGATTGGCTGTGCCCTGGTAGTGCCTGCCGGTATTATCTATCAAGTGAACCGCACCAAAAAAGGAGCTGTGATTGCGATGATAAGCGGCACGGTTTCCATGGCTGTGATAGGCTGTTTTGTAAATGCTTACTTATTGCTGCCATGGTATGCAGCCAATATGTTTGGCAGTATGGAGCCGATTATTGAGTTGGGTAAGGCTGTTCACCAGTCGGTGGACAATGTACTGTCTTTTGCTGTGATGTTGGTAGTACCATTCAATTTAATTAAGGGCTGTTTGGTGTCTGTGCTGACATTTTTGCTGTACAAGAGAATCGGCAGTCTGATTAAGAAATTTTAATACGCTGGGCCGTCTCATGTTTTCGTCGAAAAAAGTGTGTTTCATTATATGAATATTGTTAATTTTTTCACATATTTCCCTATTCCTTTTTTGAAGAAAATAAGGTATAATTGGGATAGAATTGAAGATTCTAAGTGATGATTTAGGATAAATACTGAATCATTGCGATTCTAAAATGAAAATACAATTTGGAGGTAATATTATGTTAGTATCAGCAAAAGAGATGCTGCAAAAGGCAAAGGCTGGCAAGTATGCCGTAGGTCAGTTCAATATCAACAACTTGGAATGGACAAAGGCCATCCTGACTACAGCTCAGGAACTGCAGTCTCCAGTTATTCTTGGTGTATCTGAGGGTGCTGGAAAGTACATGACTGGTTACAAGACCGTTGTAGGTATGGTCAATGGGATGTTGGAAGAGTTAAATATCACAGTACCAGTTGCTCTGCATTTGGATCATGGTACCTATGGCGGCTGCTTAAAGTGTATTGAGGCAGGTTTCTCCTCCATTATGTTTGATGGTTCCCACTATCCAATTGAAGAGAACATTGCAAAGACGACAGAGTTGGTTAAGATTTGTGCTGAGAAAGGTATGTCTCTTGAGGCAGAAGTTGGAGCTATCGGCGGCGAGGAAGATGGCGTTGTCGGCAAGGGCGAGTGCGCAGATCCAAACGAGTGTAAGCAGATTGCAGATTTGGGAGTAACGATGTTGGCAGCTGGTATTGGAAATATCCATGGAAAATATCCAGCAAACTGGGAAGGTTTGAGCTTTGAGACATTGGCAGCAGTCAGCGCTCTGACTGGAGATATGCCATTGGTACTTCATGGCGGTACTGGTATCCCAGAAGATCAGATTAAGAAGGCAATTTCCCTTGGCGTAGCTAAGATCAATGTAAATACAGAGTGCCAGCTGTCCTTCGCAGAGGCTACCCGTAAGTATATTGAGGCAGGCAAGGATCTGCAGGGTAAGGGATTTGACCCACGTAAGCTTTTGGCTCCAGGCGCAGCAGCTATCAAGGAGACTGTAAAGCAGAAGATGGAGCTGTTTGGTTCCGTTGGCAAGGCCTGAAGCAATTCAGTTTGAGTCAGGAAACCTTTAATGCATATTGAGTAAGAAAAAAAAGAAATATTCCAAAGTGGAAAATGTCCTGACGACAATTTTGCTGGCGGTCTTGGCTGTGATTATAGTCTGGTCCGCCAGTCATTTAATTTCCGCTTTTTGGGAGTATTACAAAGGGCAACATGAATATTCAGGTATCCGAGAAGGGTTTACTCCCACTGCTGCAGAATTGGAAACTGAAGAAAAAGAGCAACGAGAAGAGATCGAGCAAATAGAAAATTCTCATATTGCACAGCTGCGCGAGGATGTGGAAGCAAAGTTAGAGAGTGTGATGGAGAATGAGAAAAATCGGGAAGAGGAATCGGCCGAAGTCAAACAGGTCATTCGCTATGTAGGAGAGAGGCAGTATGTGCGTGACCAGACCATCATAGTAAATGGTATTGATGTGTCTTATTATATTGCAGTTCGCTATACGATGGATTTAGCGGCATTGAAGGAAATCAATTCAGAGGTGTTAGGTTGGATTCGGATTGAAGGCACGAATATAGATTACCCAATGGTGCAGACAGACAACAATGAAACCTATATTCGTCAGACAATTTATGGAACAAAAAATGCAGCCGGCAGTATTTTTGTGGACTGCAATGTCAAGCATCCTTTTGATACAGACAATACAATTATCTATGGTCATAATCAGAGAAATAAGCAAATGTTTCATGACCTGGTTTACTATGAGAACTATGATTATTATGCTGCGCATCCCAATATTATGATTTATCTGGAAAATGAGACAAGGGTTTATCAGATTTTTTGTTGTTATATTACACAGAATGTCAGCATAACATATGATTGTCAATATAGCAGTGAGGGGGAATATCAAAGCTATCTCGACCAGATTATGGCGTGGAAGTTCTATGATACGGGAGTGTCCGTATCAACTAGCGATCAGATTATTACCCTCTCGACCTGTACAAACGATTGGAATGATACTCGGTTTGTGGTGCATGCCAAGCGGATTATCTGAGCACGGGGGCGTTTTGGTTCAGAGCAAGCTCTGTGGGTCAACTTTAGAATATTAAGTTCATAAAGAATAGAGAGCTAAAATTCAACTTCAGCACAAAAGAAAATATAGTTTTATAGTTATTGTCGGATATTTGCGGAATATTAAGGAAAAATTTGTAGCATTATACAAAATTGAAAAAAGGACTTGCTTTTTCCAGTAAAATGAGATATTTTATATGCAGACGGAATGAAGCTTGTTCATCCGCAAAAAGATATGTGCAATGACAGGGACAAAGGTGTTCAGATGTAGCCTTTGTCCCTTTTATACATGGTGCTGTCTCGCTTGCGAGGCAGGGCAGTTGCTATGAAAGATGCATCTAAGGGAAGACAGGGAACAGCTTACTTTTGTAGTACAGGTACAGGGTCAGCACAATCAAATATCCATATAAGGAGAGTAAGATATGAGCGAAATTATCAAGATTACAGACATCTTTGGCGCAAATGTATTTGACGAGTCTGTCATGAGAGAGCGTTTGCCTAAGAAGATTTTTGCAGAAGTGAAGAAGATGATCGAAGAAGGCGGCGAGCTTTCAATGGCTACAGCAGATGTGGTAGCTGCCGCAATGAAGGATTGGGCAGTAGAGCATGGCGCAACTCATTATACTCATTGGTTCCAGCCATTGACTGGTATCACAGCGGAGAAGCATGACTCTTTTATCACTCTTCCAAAAAATGGCAAGACATTGTTGGAATTGACAGGCAAGGAATTGATTAAGGGTGAGCCCGATGCATCTTCATTCCCATCTGGCGGTTTGAGAGCTACCTTTGAGGCTAGAGGATATACAGCTTGGGATATTACTTCTCCAGCATTTTTGAAGGAAAGTGCATGTGGTGTGACCCTGTGCATTCCTACTGCGTTCTGCTCTTACAAGGGCGAGGCATTGGATGAGAAAACTCCACTTCTTCGTTCCATGCAGGCTGTCAGCAAAGAAGCATTGCGTATCGTAAAATTATTTGGAAATACAGAGGCTACCAAGGTAACTGCTTCGGTTGGTCCAGAGCAGGAGTACTTCTTAGTAGACAGAGATAAATATTTGCAGAGAAGAGATTTGATTTTCTCTGGCCGTACCTTGTTTGGTGCATCAGCTCCAAAGGGACAGGAATTGGAAGACCAGTACTTCGGTGTTATCCGTGAGCGTATTGGTGCTTTCATGAAGGACTTGAATGTAGAGCTTTGGAAGTTGGGCATCACTGCAAAGACACAGCATAACGAGGTTGCTCCAGCACAGCATGAGTTGGCACCAATCTTCAACGATGCTAATATCGCGGTTGACCACAACCAGTTGGTTATGGAGACAATGAAGAGAGTCGCTGGAAAGCACAACTTGGTATGTTTGCTTCATGAGAAGCCATTTGCAGGTGTCAATGGTTCTGGAAAGCACAACAACTGGTCTTTGACGACGGACAATGGTGTAAACTTGTTGGATCCAGGCAATACCCCTCACGCAAATGTACAGTTCCTGCTGGTATTGGCTTGCATCATGAAGGCTGTTGATAAACATGCAGATTTGCTTCGTCAGTCCGCATCGGATGTAGGAAATGACCACCGATTAGGAGCAAACGAGGCACCTCCAGCAATCATCTCTATGTTCTTAGGCGAGCAGCTGGAAGATGTAGTAAAGCAGTTGGTTGAGACAGGTGAAGCAGTTTCCTCCAAGGAAGGTGATGTGTTGAATACAGGTGTAAACACCTTGCCAGAGTTCAAGAAGGATGCTACTGACAGAAATAGAACATCACCATTTGCTTTCACTGGAAATAAATTTGAGTTCCGTATGGTAGGTTCTTCCGCTTCTATCGCAGGACCAAATACCGTATTAAATGCTATCGTAGCAGAGGCATTTGCAGAAGCAGCAGATGAGTTGGAGCAGGCAGAAGACTTTGATGTAGCAGTACATGATTTGATTAAGAAGTATATGACCGAACATAGAAGAATCGTCTTCAACGGAAACGGTTACTCAGATGAGTGGGTAGCTGAGGCTGAGAGAAGAGGACTTCCAAACATCAAGTCTATGATCGAGGCTGTTCCAGCATTGACTACGGATAAGGCAGTTAAATTGTTTGAAGAGTTTGGTATCTTCACAAAGGCAGAGCTTGAGGCACGTTCTGAAGTCCTGTACGAGACCTACTCCAAGTATATCAATATTGAGGCATTGACCATGATTGATATGGCTTCCAAGCAGATTATTCCAGCAGTTGTTAAATTTGTATCCGAGTTGGCAAGTTCCATCAATAGTGTTAAGAGTGCTTGTCCAGCTGCTGATGTATCTGCACAGAGCGAGCTGTTGGTAGAAGCTTCCTCCCTGTTGGCACAGACCAAGGCAGCTTTGGCAGCTTTGAAGGCAGAGCAGGAGAAGGCAATCGCAATCGAAAATGGTGAGGCAATGGCTTACGCATACAAGGATGCTGTAAAGCCAGCTATGGATGCTTTGAGAGCACCAGCAGATGCTTTGGAGCAGATTGTAGACAGAGATTTGTGGCCATATCCAACTTATGCTGATTTAATTTTTGAGGTTTGATTTATTTTTGCATATATATTCCCTAAAGGGTGACTGCCTTAGGCAGCCACCCTTTTCCCTATTTGGAAGCGGGAGCACTGGCGTTTTATTCTCCTTGATGCACAATTTTTATGATAAAAATACAAGAAAATAGGTAAAATTACACAAAAATGTTTGTGAAAAATATGTCTTGACCTTACACTTTGTATAAGGTATGGTGGTTCTATGATCCTTACAGGTTGTATGTTAGGTCAAAAAAGATAAAATAAAGGAGGAACAAACTATGGACAGAAAAGTAAAAGTGGCACAGTATGGTTGTGGTAAGATGAGTTTGTATCTGATGCGCTATGTGATGGAAAATGGTGGGGAATTAGTTGCAGCATTTGATATGAATCCAGCAGTCATTGGCAAAGACATTGGCACTCATTTAGGAATGGAGCCAATGGGCATTACAATCAGCGATGCAAAGGATGCAGATGCAATTTTTAAAGCATTAAAACCAGATGTCTGTGTAATTGCAACTCGCTCGACCATGGCAGAGTTAAAGGAAGCATTTTCGGTATGTGCAAAAAATGGTGTAAATGCAATTTCTACCTGTGAGGAAGCATTGTATCCATGGAATTCATCCTATGAAATTACCAAAGAGTTGGATGAGTTGGCAAAGGCTGGCGGCTGTACTCTTTGCGGAAGTGGTTACCCAGATATGTATTGGGGCTCTCTTATCACAACTTTGGCAGGTTCCATGCATAAGATTACCAAAATCTGCGGCAGCAGCAGTTACAATGTAGAGGATTACGGAATTGCACTGGCAGAAGGACATGGCGCAGGACTGCCGATTGATGAGTTTGAAAAGCAGATTGGAAAATACAACGACCTCTCCTACGAGGAGACGGTTCAGGCCATCGCAGATGGTACCGTAGTTCCATCCTATATGTGGAATCAGAACGGATGGCTGTGCAGCCAGTTGGGTCTGCATATTGTATCACAGACACAGAAATGTGTGCCAGTGACCCATCCAACCGATCTCTATTCCAGCACATTAAATATGACGGTCAAGGCTGGTGATGCAACAGGAATGTCCGCAATTGTTACTACAGAGACCGAAGAGGGAATTACACTGGAGACTCAGTGTCTGGGATATGTATACGGACCAGAAGATTTTGACCGAAATGAATGGACCTTTGAGGGTGAGCCAGAGACTACTATTGTGGTAAATCGTCCGGCAACCGTAGAATTGACCTGTGCAACTCTCATCAATCGTATTCCGATGTTGATTGATGCAGAGCCAGGATATGTTACCACGGAGAAGATGCCCGTCAATCATTATCTGACTGGTCCGATGAATACCTATGTAAAGACAAAATAATTGCATAGAAAATAAGAATACCACTCTATGAAACGGATAGGCTCCGTAAACAAGCCACATCCACCATATCTAAAAATCAATTTCCCCATCGCTTTATGATGAAGCGATAGGGAAATTTTATGGCAATTATTGGTTGAAATTTTTAGCTAAATATGCCATAATAGTAAATACAAATGCTTGCATTTGTCCACATTTAGTAAATTTGTACAAAAATACGGGTGTGGATAAGGCAGGCAAAAAAACAAGACAAATTTTTGCTGAGAAGACAAAATTTGTCGTGGGGTAAGGAGGTTTTTGTATGAAAACAAAGTGGAGCAGGCTAGAGGCAGTAGTCTTGTCGATAGCCATGGTTTTGACGCTGGTATTGAGCGCTCCCGGCTTGGGAATGCTGCGTGCCACTGCGGCGACAGAGGAGCATAAAATTGATTTTACGACAATCTCTGAAGCTGGCGTTGAGGACAAGGAGGCAGTTCCTGAGGGAACAACTTATGCGGATGGTTATTTTAAGGTGGTAGGCACCGTTACCATGCGCACATCAGGAAATGGAACTTTAAAATGTATTGAGCTTGCAAAGCAGGGGAACGGTTCCATTCAGTTTACCACAAACGGAGTATCTACACTCGTCTTTGGTGCTTCGAGTACCGGCAGCAGCAATGTTTCTGAGATTGCTTTGCTTGACACTGCCACTGGAGATTTGGTTTTGGAGGACAGTGAGGTGCCTGCACAGACTGGCTCAGATGCAGTTACTTCTAATTTAACGGTTGAGGGTACCAGCAGAGTAGCATTTACATTCAGCGATCTTCCAGCGGGTACTTATCAGATTATCTCTTATGGTGAAAGCCGCGGAGCTCGTCTGTTTGACATTACAGTGAATGAGGAAGCAGAAGCTGTCACAACAGAGCATATGTTTGATGCGACTGCTATGAATGCAGAAGGCGTAGTGGACAAAGATCTTTTAGAGGAAGGTACTGCACTGGGAGATGGCTATTTTAAGAGTGTAGGCAAAGTAACCCAGCGTGTAAGCAGCAGCACTGGTTTAATTACTTCTGTAGAAGTGGACAAAGCATTAAGCGGTGCGATTCAGTTTATTGTTACAGGTACAGCGGATGCTTCTGTAGAGATGAGCAGCACGGGCAGCAGCAATACTTCTGCCGTAGCTTTGATCAATTCTGCAGGTGAGATTGTTGCAAACAATGAAGGGATTGATATTGTAACTGGCACAGGCAGAACCAAGCTGACCTACTCCAATTTGGCAGCTGACACTTATCAGGTTGTTTCTCCTGAAAACGCAGATTACAATCGTGGTGCCAGAGTGTATACAATCGTAGTTACGGAAACTACTGGAGGAGAGCGTCCAGCTAGAGCAAATTGGGCGGATGTGGCAGCACCTGTCATCGACAGCGCAGTGGCTGAAAACGGAAAAATTAAGGTAACTTATACTGGATTAATTGGATATGATGGTGCAGACAAGGTGACAGTGCAGTTGCTTGACGCAGAGGGCAGTGTCATTGACGAGGCAAGTGTAGCTTCGGACAGTACAGGTTCCTCGGTTACTTTCACGCCAAGTGCATCCGGCACTTATCAAGTGAAGGCAATTGCCAGCAGAGCAGATGAATCTGACAAGGAAAGTGCAGTGGCTGCAGTTAAATTTGTGCTTCCTCTTGCCGCTCCAATTATCAGCAGCGGTACCAGTATGGGAGCAGGTTCTGTTTTGATTGCCTGGGGGGCAGTGGCAGAGGCCGATTCCTATATTGTAGCTTATAAGGCAGTAGGAGATGCGGATTATATCAGAACGGAGCCTACCAAAGAAACGGAGCAGACTGTTTCTGGATTGACCGTAGGAGAAACCTACTCTTTCGTAGTAATTGCAGTCAGAGGCTCAGAGGAATCTGCTGAATCTGCAGCGAAGGAAGTGAAGGTAACAGAAGAGGCACAGCAGATTTGGGCATTCCAGTCCTTTGGAACAAATACCACAGATGATACCGAATACAATGGATACAGCGGTGATTTAAATGCGGATGGTCAGGTTACCGTATGGAACACAAACACCAAAGGTAAACTGGTACCAAATTCGACTGATGGTATTTCCTTCTATTATACTTCGATTCCGGCAGACAAAAACTTTACGTTTAGTGCCGATGTCTATATTGATACTTGGACATTGACAAATGGACAGGAAGGTTTTGGTATCATGGCAGCAGATGCTGTGAGCAACTCCCATACCTCTTTCTGGAACAATTCCTACATGGCATCCGTGACCAAGGTAGAGTATGCAGGCAATCAGGGCGGCAATATCACCATGAAATTAGGTGTAGGTGCGCAGGAAAAGATTGGTGTGCCGGCAGGCTTCAGTGCAGCAGACGGTGTGCCAGCTGATTTTACCAGTACCATGAAAACTTTGGAGACTACCTGCATTGACCAGCCAGCAGGTACCTATAATATCGTAGGAAATTATACCAATACGGCTGATTTGGGAACCGTATCTGAAATTACTACCTTCCGTCTGGAAATCAAACGTGACAATACAGGCTACACACTCACCTACTCCGACCCAGATACGGGAGAAGTAATTGGCAGCCAGAGATATTATGATTTGGAGCGTGACAACTTAAATACAATTGATACCGAGTTCATTTATGTTGGTTTCTTTGCATCCAGAAGCTGTAAGGCAACCTTCAGCAATGTTTCGCTGGAATCCCATGATGCATCTCTTGACCCGGATGCGGAAGAACGTGAGACTGAGTATGTTGATCCATCCTATAAGGTACTTTCAACTAAAAAAACAGGAAATGCTGCTCATACCTTATTGTTCTATGCAAATGCAGATGGTCTGTTAAGTATTGCGGATTCTGAAGGTAATATGATAGCAGAAAACGTAGATTACACAGTAGCTTCCTATTATGAGCAGGATGTCACCTTGAAGAAGGGAAGCAATCAGTTTGTATTTACCTTTACACCAGATGCAGATTATCTGCCAGATGGTGTAAGCTATAAGCGCTTGAGTTCTTATGATACTGCAGTTATTAAGCACACGGTTACTTATCAAACAATTGCTGAGGGTATTGTTTCCCTGTATGTTTCTCCAAGTGGAACTCCTGATGGTAAGGGAACCAAGGACAGCCCAATCGACATTTATACAGCAGTTTCTTATGTACAGGCAGGACAGACGATTGTTCTGGCAGGCGGTACCTACAATTTAACCTCTCCAGTTATTGTTGAGCGTGGAATTGACGGAACTGAGGATCAGATGATTTATATGGTTGCAGACCCAGATGCTACCGAACGTCCGGTATTTGATTTTGGAAAAGTATCCACTGGTCTGACCGTAGCAGGAAATTATTGGTATATTCAGGGTCTTGATGTTACACATACCTCCAATGCAAACCGTGGTATTCTTGTTGCTGGTAAGCATTGTGTATTTGACCAGATAAATACCTATGAAAACGGAAATACTGGTCTGCAGATTAGCCGTTATCTTACCACTGATGACAGAGATATGTGGCCATCCGATAACTTAATTTTGAACTGTACCTCTTACAATAATGCGGATGCAGGTTATGAAGATGCAGACGGCTTTGCTGCGAAGCTGACCTGTGGTGAGGGCAATGTATTTGACGGATGTATCGCTTACAATAACGCTGATGACGGTTGGGATTTGTATGCTAAGGTTGAGACGGGAAGTATTGGAGCAGTGATTCTGCAAAACTGTGTTGCTTACCGCAATGGTTATCTGTTGGACGGAACCGATGCCGGAAACGGCAATGGATTTAAGATGGGTGGTGAAAGTCAGTATGCTGGACATCACTTAATCAATTCCATCGCATTTGACAATAAGGCAAAGGGTATTGATTCCAACAGCTGCCCAGATAATAAAGTAACCAACAGCACTTCCTTCAATAATGAAAGCTACAATGTTGCATTGTACACAAATGTGGCAAAATATACGAACTATGAGCCAAACGGAATCATCTCCTTCCGTGTAGGAACAGATGTGGAAGAACAGCTTAAGCCAGTAAATCAGGATAGTTCCGAGATTTATAAGAGCACAAACTACTTCTGGAGCAACGGTTCTTCTCAAAACAGTGAGGGCGTAACAGTCAGTGAAGACTGGTTTGTATCTTTGGATACCAGCATTACTCCTACTAGAAATGCAGATGGAACCATCAACATGCATGGATTGTTAGAGTTGACCTCCAACGCTCCAACCGATGCAGGGGCACGTTTAAGCGGAACTGCAAGTGCAGAAATCACGATTCCAGATTATCCAAGCGAGAGTGAAGGTCCAAGTGAGAGTGAAGGCCCAAGCGAGAGTGAAGGTCCAAGCGAGAGTGAAGGCCCAAGTGAGAGTGAAGGTCCAAGCGAGAGTGAAGGTCCAAGCGAGAGTGAAGGTCCAAGTGAGAGTGAAGGTCCAAGTGAGAGTGAAGGTCCAAGCGAGAGTGAAGGATCAAGTGAAGGTGAGGATCCATCTCCTTCTGCTCCAACAGGCGATGCGTTTACCATTAGCTTGTGGCTTGCTGTATTTGCAATTTCTCTCTTTGGTGCGGCATATGTGCTGAGAAAGAGAAGAGAAAACGATGAAATCCAATAAAAATGTATAAAACTTAGATGCAGATTGTCTGCATACATAAAGAGAAGACTCCCAGATTTCAGGGAGTCTTCTTTTTGTATTGCTATTGAATGGAGGACAGTATATGTCGCAGCAAAAAAAAGTGTTGACTTAAGTATTGACTTTTATAGATACTTCCCTTAGAATTAGTAAAGATAAAAATTAAGTATACGGTTAAAGGAAAAATCACGTTTCACAATAAGCAAATGGTGAAACATTCAAGGAAGAAGGAAAAAAGTATGAAAAAAATGCAAGCTTTTAGCAACTTATTTCGCGAAGATAGGGAATTGAAAACTCGAGTCATAATTTTATTGGTGATAGATATTATGCTTATTGTAATGAGCATGGTAGGGGCTCTATGGATTCGTATGGACTTTCGCTTTTCTAATATTGATCCTGTGTTTTTGGAATCCGTTGAGGATTATATGTGCATCAATGTTGTCATTACGCTGATTATCTACAAATTGATGCATCTGTACAGCAGCCTTTGGCGCTATGCAAGCGTGAGGGAAGTAAAAAATGTTTTAGGCGCAACCATTCTCTCGACAGTGCTGCAGGTTGGGGGAATGAAAATGTTGGGGCTGCATGTGCCTCGTAGTTATCCGCTTATCTATTTGTTTTTACTGATGGGTGCGACTCTGCTGGTTCGATTTTCATATCGTCTGGTAAGAAGAGGAAAAAATGGAGTATTTACCTTCAAGGGACAGAAACCGGTTCGCACGATGATTGTGGGAGCTGGAGCTGCGGGAGACATGATTGTTCGAGAGATGAAAAACAGTCAGTATTTAAACCGAGAAATTCCCTGCATTGTCGATGATGACAAAAAAAAGCAGGGCACTTATCTGCAGGGAATCCGCGTTATGGGCGGCACAGAGAAAATTCCTGAGCTGGTTGAAAAATATAATATAGAAGAAATTGTGATAGCGATTCCAACTTTATCGGCGCAGGACAAAAAGGCCCTTTTGGAAATTTGCCAGGAGACATCCCGTAAAATCATGATTCTTCCTGGTATCTATCAGCTGGTCAACAAGGATGTGAGCGTGTCAATGCTCAGAGAAGTAGAAATCAATGATCTGCTGGGCAGACCGCCAGTTCAGTTAGAGATGGAAGAAATCATGGATTACGTCAGAGGAAAAGTCATTTTGGTGACGGGCGGAGGCGGCTCCATCGGCAGTGAGATTTGCAGACAGGTAGCTCTCCATCATCCCAAACAGTTGATTATCTTGGATATCTATGAAAATAATGCTTATGACATTCGAAACGAGCTTCTTAAAGAACATCCGGAGTTAAATCTTCAGGTGCTCATTGGTTCTGTGCGCAATCAAAAGCGCATTGACAGTATTTTTGAGAACTACCATCCGGAAATCATCTTTCATGCTGCTGCACATAAGCATGTGCCATTGATGGAGGACAGCCCAAACGAATCGATTAAAAACAATGTATTGGGTACTTATCTCGTTGCACGCGCAGCAGATGCCTATCATGCCAAAAAGATGGTGTTGATTTCCACCGACAAGGCAGTTCGCCCAACCAATATCATGGGTGCATCAAAAAGAATCTGCGAATTAGTCATTCAAAGCTTTGCACAAAGTTCCGAGACAGAGTTCGCAGCGGTACGTTTTGGCAATGTGCTGGGAAGCAATGGCAGTGTGGTACCGCTGTTTCGCAAACAGATTGCAGAGGGCGGTCCGGTCACAGTGACTCATCCAGATATTATCCGTTATTTTATGACCATTCCAGAGGCGGTCAATCTCGTACTGCAGTGCGGCGCTCTGGCCAAGGGAGGAGAAATTTTTATTCTGGACATGGGAGAGCCAGTGAAAATTTTAGATTTAGCTACCAAGATGATTCGACTGTCTGGATTGACGCCGGAAAAGGATATTAGAATTGAATTTACGGGACTTCGACCAGGAGAAAAACTCTATGAGGAACTTTTGCTGAGTCTGGACAATCTGAAAGAAACTTCCAATAAGCGAATCTTTGTGGCTCAGCAGACACCAGTCAATGAAGTGTGGATACAGAAGAAGGTGCAGCAGTTAGTCGCCAATGCATTTGATGAGGCGGCAGATATTCGGAACCAGGTGAGAGAACTTGTGCCGGAGTACATACCACAGAGTCAGCAGACTCCATTTTCACAGGCGGCAATGACAAAAGAAGATTAATTTTACATATCTGCATACAAGAAAGGGACATAAAATAAATTCACAGGAATTGTATTTTACGTCCCTTTTAAATTATTGAACTGTGACTGTTAATGTTTTTGGTGCAGATAGATTTCCGCTTGGTGCATAGATGGTATAAGTAAGGATATATTCACCAGGCACGCTTGTATCCACACTGCCTTGAATGGCGACATGCTCCATCAGAGAAGTACCATCTACATCCACGGCATTTGCGATGTAAGAGAACGGACGGAAGTTGGAATGCTGTGCAACGACTGCATGGTCGGTCGTGAGAGTGAGAATGGGCCGCTGAATCAAATCAACATCTGCAGTTGCTGAGAAGGAATCATTAAACTGGTTGACAACCGTAAATATATAGTGTGCAACAGCGGGGTTGCTCTCATCGATGTTGTAAGCGGCGGTGACGGCATGCGTGATATCATTGCCATAACCATCATCAGCACGAAGAGAACCACTCGCAGTAATGGATGCCAACAGCGTGTCCAACTGACTTGCATCCAAAGTTGGAAAGGTCTCTGGAAGCTGAAGCGAAGGTCCATTATAATTTTCCAGCAGCAAATCACAGGAGGCATGAATCTGTCCCTGGTCAGTATCGGCAGAATAATCCACAATTTTTTTAGAAAGGGTGTCTCCCGTGCGGATGGAAGCAAAGATTGTGCTATTTGGGATAGTGCCGTCAGAAGAAGAGAGATAGACACCATCTAACAGATTAAGTTCACCGACTCCATCATAGGTGAGCGCTTGCTTTTCGATGACAATCGAATACTGGGATACCTGCGTTGTCATATCTTCAGTTGAGATGTCTTCTGAATCTGCCACGGACGATTTTTCCGAAGCGGTCGACTCGTCTGAAGAAATTGTGGATTCTGACGTCTCTTCGGTTGAAGATGTTTCAGAAGGTGAGGAGAGAGAAAAGGCAGAGATTCGTTCTGAAAGTATATCAGGAAAAAGGAACAGGGCAAGCAGATTGAGGACTGCTGCCAGAGCAATGACTACCTTTAAAAAGGAAAAAAGTTTTTGATGTTTCATTTTTGGACCATCCTTTCGTATTGCTTGGGGTGGGAATATGCTCTTGTTGGAGGAAAGCATTTGCAGAGGATATTAACAGCACCTTTCTCTTATCTTATCACAAAGAATGAAAAAAGTTAACAAAAATAAGAAGAAAAATTCCAGAAAGAATCATTTTTTGGCTTTTCTTATAAAAGAAAATATGTTATGATAAACAACTGGATTGTAAAGCATAGTTTAAGCCTGAAATGAGCCATGTCACGGTGGAAGAAAGGAAGGAAGATGAGACGAATAAGAATTTTTAGTATAGTCCTATTTATTATAGCGTGCATTGCATTTAAAATTTATCACTATACAGATCAGAAAAGCAGAGATCAGCAGGGACCTGTGATTCAGATGGATCAAGATTCGATCACTGTGTCCGTTAAGGCAGAGGAAAGTGACCTGTTAGCAGGAATCTCGGCGTTGGATGACAAGGATGGTGATGTGACAGACAGTTTGCTGATTGAAAGTCTGAGCAATTTTTTGGAGGAGGGGGTGCGGAGAATGACGGTCGCAGCTTTTGACTCGGAAGGGCATATTACAAAAAGCACAAGAGAGATTGTTTATGAAGATTATCAGTCTCCAAGATTTGCATTGAGCAAGCCCTTAAAATTTGTGCTCGGTACAGAGGACATTATCGCCAATCTGACGGCAGAGGATGTATTGGATGGGGACATCACCAATAAAATTAAAGTCTCTGGAGAGTACACCTTATCTTCGGTTCAGACAGGTGATTATCCAATGGAATTTATTGTCACCAACAGTGCAGGGGATGTGGTCAAATTGCCGGCTACCGTCACGCTCTATGTGTCTTCTGAGGAAAACGGCTTGCCCCAGATTGAGTTATCTGACTATTTGATTTATCTTTCCAGAGGAGAACAGATTCAGCCCTGGGATTATGTGCAGAAAATTACGGCAAATTCAGTGGAATATAAAAGAGAAGAAGATGGAATTTTGTACGAACATTCTGAGCGGGAAGACGAAGGATCGGCTCGTATTACGCAGGAAGATGTGAGTATTCAGAATGAGGTCGTCTATGATACTCCAGGTACTTATGAGATTACCTACCAGTTTACCGACCAGAGAGAGCGAGTCGGTACGGTGCGTTTGATTGTAGTGGTAGAGTGAGGAGGAGACAGATGGAAGAACAAACAAAGGACAATTTATATCAAAAAATTGATCTGATTAGTATGCTGAGGGACATCATTCCAAATTGGTGGGTTATCCTGCTGATTGCTGTTGCGATGAGCCTGTTCACTAATATTTATGTAAATCAATCTTATGAGCCAACTTACACAGCAAGAACAACCTTTGCTGTCACAACGAAGGGCTCCAATGGAAGCATTTATCAAAATTTAACCTCTGCCAAAGAACTGGCAGCCCGTTTTACTCAGATTTTGGGCAGTAATCTGTTAAAAAAAGCAGTGGCAGAGGATTTGGGACTGGATGAATTTCAGGCTCAGACTTCCGCCGTGCAAATTACAGAGACCAATCTGGTAGAACTGACAGTCACAGCAAACTCTCCTATGCAGGCTTTTTTGATTCTAAATTCGATTCTGGAAAATTACACGGAAGTGACCGATTACGTCATCGGAAATGTGATTTTGGAAGTCATTCAAGCACCGAGTATACCAATGTCGCCATCCAACTCAGTCAATGTTAAGAGGCAGATGGAGATTGTATTTCTGGTGACTGCGGCACTGGTATTTTTGTATCTGGCATTGTGCTCCTATCTGAGAGACACTGTAAAAAATCCGCAGCAGGTCAGAGAAAAAATAGATACTCGTTATCTGGGGACAATTTATCATGAAAAAAAGGGCAGGGGACTGTTGATATCAAAGAAGAATAAGACGGAGTCCATGCTCATCGAAAATCCGCTCCGAAGTTTTGCCTTTGTGGAATCCAATCGAATGGTCACATCCAGAGTGCGAAGCCTTTTAGAGCATCGAAAGTGCAAAGTCTTTATGGTTACCAGTGTTATGGAAAATGAAGGAAAATCCACTGTTGTCGCCAACATAGCCCTCTCACTGGCACAGGAAGGAAAAAAGGTTTTGTTGATTGACTGTGATTTTCGAAAACCTTCCCAGCAAAAAATTTTTCAGTTAAAGGAAGATGATTGCATACAGTTTCTCGAGCTTCTCAAAGACCCTTCGCGCGCGCAGGGACTGATTCGTCAGTATAGGGACACCAGTCTTTATACGATTTTGAATAAGGTACCAATCAATTTCAGTGAAAATCAGAAAGTGCAGACTTTGCTTAGCAGCGTGATTGAGCGATATCGAGAAGAAATGGACTATATTATTTTGGATACTTCTCCTATGGCTCTGGTATCGGACACCGAAGAACTGGCACATTTGATGGATGCCACTCTTCTCGTGGTGAGAGAGGACTGGGTATTGGCAAAACATATCAACGATAAGATTGATATTTTGAATCAGACAAAGGGCAAGGTGCTGGGCTGTATCTTTAACGATGCATCCAGATTTTGGACGAGCAATTCCGCTTACTCCAGTTATGGAAATTATGGAGGATACTATGGAAAACGAACAAAATAGTTTATTGCAGAAAGAGATGGGGATTACCGTTATCACCACGATAGTGGATGATATGTGGAGAGGATTGAAAAAATTCTGGTGGATTTTGCTGGTCATCATCAGTCTGTGTACTTCAGCAATGTACTGGCGTGGAGTGAAAAGCTATACTCCCGTTTATGAAGCCTATTCTACATTTGTAGTCAACACAAAGACGGCATACGGATACAATGCGACCTATTACAATAAAGTCACAGCCGAGCAGCTGAGCAAAACATTTCCTTACATATTAACCAGCGGAGTACTGAAGCAGGTTGTTGCAAATCGTTTGGGTTTGGACAGTGTTCCTGCAAGCATCCGAGCAGAGTCAATGTCTGACACTGCATTATTTACGATTCGTGTTCGCACCAGCCAGGCACAGATGGCATATGATGTGCTGCAGGCTGTTATTGAGAGTTATCCGATTGTAGCAGAATATATCATTGGAGATACTCAGCTTACTCTTATGGACGAAAGCGGAGTTCCCCAAAAGCCCGTCAACCTTCCCGATTACCGAAGCGGAGTAAAAAAAGGCTTTGTTATCGGAATGGTCATCAGTATTGGTCTGCTGGTTTTGTACGCTCTGAGCCGAAATACCGTGCGTCAGGAAAAAGATTTGCAGAATAAGAGCAGTCTGATGCATTTGGGCAGCATTCCAACTATTCAGGCCAAAAAACGCAGCCAGAACAGAGCTTGTATTTTGATGGATGAAGAAAAAAACAAAACGGTTCTGGGTGAAAATCTGCGCTCGATTCGAATGCATATTTTGAGTGCAATCGAAAAAAACCATGGAAAGAAAATTTTGGTGACCAGCGCGGCAGAAGGAGAAGGAAAAACTACGCTCAGCGTCAATCTGGCGATCTCTCTGGCAAGAAAAGGATATAAGGTCATTTTGGTTGATGGTGATTTGAGAAATCCATCGGTTGCAGATGCCATGGGGCTGGAGTCAAAGGAAGGATATGAATTTCACTCCCTGCTGTCTGGAAAAACACTCGATCAAAACTGTTATCAGCCCTATAAGAAATACAGTTTAAGTGTAGTGACGGGCGGAAAAGCAGAAAAGAAGCCAAATGGTCTTTTGATTGAGAGTAAGGTAAAAGAGTTGTTGAATCAGATGGCAGAGCAGTGCGATTATTTGATTATTGATACACCGCCCTGCGATGTAGTCTCTGATGCCACCATTTATGCCAGATGTGTGGATGCTGCCGTGATGGTGGTACGTCAGGATTACACTAGAATAGAAAGAATTTTAAGAGCAATTGAGACAATGTCGGATACGCAGGTTCAGATGTTGGGTTATGTTTTAAATGGAACCGAGGCCGGAATTACGGGTTATGGCTATTATGGCTACGGTTACGGCTATGGCTACGGTCACTATGGACACTATGGACATTATGGACGTTATGGCTACGGTTACGGCCGCAAAAAATATGGTTACGGCTATGGCTACGGCGATAAGAACACAGATGTCTTTGATGATGGTTTGCCGGAGGAGGAAGAAAATGAGACTGATTGATACCAGATCCTATGTCTCTGCTCTTCGAGAGCTGACGGAGGAAGGCAAAGAAGTCAGTATGCGAATTTCAGGCAACAGTATGTCCCCTTTTTTGATTCATGAAAGAGATTTCATCTGCTTTCAAAAGCCAGACCGTCCGCTGAAAGTGGGGGATATGGTGTTCTTTGAGCGAACAAACGGACAGTTTGTGATGCATCGAATCTACAGGATTAGACCTGAGGGATATTATATTGTGGGAGATGCGCAGAATCAGATAGAAGGACCCATCAAAGAAGAACAGATTTTTGCAGTTATCACACAGGTAAAACGGAAAGAAAAATGGATTGGACCAGGAAACTTCTGGTGGGAATTTTTTGAACATATATGGATTCATATGATTCCCCTGCGTTTAGCAGTCGTGAAACTATATGGGATGATTAAAAAATAGAAAAGGAGGACTAAGATGAAAACATTGCGGATAGCAATCGCAGCCTTTTTCACTCTGACCGTCATTGGATATATGTTTTATTCTGTCAATGACGCAAAGAAACAGGACAATATCGCTCCGGAAATTCAATGTGCAGAAGACACGATAGAAGCAGGGGTGGCAGTAAGTGAGGAAGAATTACTTGCAGGCATGACAGCGACGGACGATAAGGATGGTGATGTGACGGATTCACTGCTGGTGGTGTCAAAGTCAAAATTTACCGAAAAGGGTAAGAGAAAAGTCAATTATGCTGCATTTGATTCTCACAATAATGTAAGCACTTACAGCCGTACCTTGATTTACACAGATTATGTTTCTCCACAGTTTACTCTTTCTGAGCCATTGCGCTACTCAGTGGGCACATTGGAATATGGGCTTCTTTCTAAGCTCTCCGCTTTTGACTGCATAGATGGAGATATCAGCGGACAGATTAAGCTCAAATATGATGGCGAATCGGTTTACTATGGAGATACGGGAAGCCAGGGAATCGTTTTTCAGGTGACGAACAGCGCAGGAGATACCGTACAATTTGAAGCAAAATTGGAAATCTTAAGCGAGGAATTGTATCGCCTGCCTTATCCTGCACTGAGAGAATATCTGGTTTACACCAAAGTGAATGTACCGATAGATGCTTCCAGCTATCTGTCCGGCCTTCAAAGCAGCAATGTAATCAATCCAATGGAAGATTATGACAATCCGGATATCGGATACATTGCCAGAGAGAACATTGTAATCGACGACCAGACAGATTACAGTACCCCTGGAACCTATCAAATTTATTATACCTTTTATCAGTGGAATGAGCGAGATGAGCTGCAGAAACAGGGGACGACCACATTGTATGTGATCGTGGAAGAATAGGAGAAGCATATGGAAGATAATAACACAAACTCTCTCAAATTAGATAATATCAATTATTACTGCATTTTCATGGATGTGCTGAAGAACGCACTCTTTATTGTGATGGGCGCCATCGCTGTGGCCCTTATTGCCAAGGTGGCAGTCAACGAGCAGCAGTATGAGCTGACCTATACCACGACAGCAACCTTTGTTGTTTCCAGCAAAGGAAATGACAATAATGTCTACAATAATCTATCTTCTGCTCAAATAACGGCATCCACTTTAACCAATATCCTCAACAGCAGTATCATGAAAAAAAAGGTGCAGCAGGATTTGGGGCTGGCCAATCTGAATATGGAAGCAAGTGCCTCTGTCATTGCAGAGACGAACCTGCTGACCCTGACAGTCACAGCAGATTCGCCACAGCTGGCTTACAAATCCATTCGCTCCATCATGAACAATTATAGCTCCTTGTCTGAATCCGTTTTGGGAAACAATATTCTGGAAGTGCTCAAAGAGCCGCAGGTGCCGCTCAGCTCAGATACCTATGTGGCAAACGGCGATGAGGAGGCAAAGCGATTTTTTTATTATGGGCTGATTGGATTTGCAGTTTTATTTGCCCTTCTGTCCTATTTTCATGATACAATCAAGAGCGAAAGCGATTTGTCAGATAAGTTGGATGCCAGGGCACTGGGCACAATCTATTATGAGCGCAAGTACAAAACCATTTTATCCCGCATTCAGCATAAAAAAAGCAGCATTCTGGTGACAAATGCAAGCGCCAGCTTTGGATTTGTGGAGAGCTACAAAAAGATTGCAACCAAACTGTCGTATCTTGGCAGAAAAGAGACTGCAAAAACGATTGTGGTCACCAGTATTCTGGAAAATGAGGGAAAATCAACGGTGGCTGCCAATCTTGCCTTGAGTTTGGCCAATGAAGCCACCAAGGTGCTGTTGATTGACTGTGATTTAAGAAAACCTTCTCAGTATCTGATTTTTGGAAAAAGAGAGGAAACGGAAGAAGCGTTGGAGCTGGTCGATTTGCTGACCAATTATAGTCAAACCAAGGATAAGATACCATTTGATGAAAAGCTGGGAATTTACCTGCTGCTGACGACCAAGCCTTATCAAAATTCAACGGAATTGTTGTCCGGGGTACAAATCAGAGAAATTTTAAAAGATTTAAAGAGTCAGTTCGACTACATTATTCTGGATTCCCCGCCTATGTCTTTGATGGCAGATGCAGAAGTGCTGGCAGACCAGGCAGACAGCAGTGTGCTGGTGGTAAAATACAATCAGGTCTTGGCAAAGGATATCAATGATGCGTTGGATGAATTAGGAAATTGCCGTGCCGAAGTGGCTGGATGTATTCTCAATCAGGCAAAGAGGATGTCGATGATCCTTCCATCGAGCACAGGACATGGCTATGGTTATGGCTACTCCCACTATGGACATTATGGATACGGTAAATATGGAAGGACGGAGAAAAGAGATGAGTGAGAATCAATCCTATACAACAGAAGAAAATACAATGCAGAAGATAGATATCATGGTGTTGATGGAACAGGCACTCCATGCGTTCAAACGTCTGTGGTGGATTATATTGATATTAATAGCGATTTTTGCTGATCTGTCTTACTTTCGGGTAAATCGTTCTTATGTGCCTCGCTATGAGGCTGAGGCGACCCTGGAAATTTCCGTGTCAAAGACAGCTCAGGCTTTGGGATCAGAAAATTATATGAATGTTGTAACGGCAGAGCAGTTGGGAAAGGTATTTCCCTATATCCTATCCTCGGGCATTCTCTCCGATATGATTGCGGAAGATTTGGGACTGAGCTATGTTCCTGGTCAAATTTCTGTGGAAGTAGTTGAAAATACCAACCTGGTCACTCTTCATGTGACCGCTTCAGATGGACAGACTGCCTATGATGTGCTGCAGTCCGTCATTAAGGAGTACCCTGAGGTGGCACGCTTCGTGGTGGGACAGATAGAAATTGAGGTTATCGATGACAGCGGAGTGCCGACCGATACGGGAAAAGAATATGTTACTCGAGGCTCGGTAAAAAAAGGAGCCCTGCAGGGACTGATGCTGGGAATCCTTCTTGTAGTATTGGATATGTTCTTTCATCGAACCATTCGTTTTCCGAGTGATTTTCAATCAATGCTTCATGTGTCCTGTTTGGGGACTCTGCCCGTCTATCGAGTCAAGAAGCGAAGAAAAAATACATTCGATCAGATTAATATCCTGCATGGTCATGTGCCTCAGGATTATATGGAAGCACTTCGCTCAATCCGTACCCGAGTGGAGCGAAGGTTGAGTAAAAATCAGCAAAAGACCTTTTTGGTGACAAGTTCTGTGCCGGAAGAAGGAAAATCGACGGTAGCAGCTAATCTTGCTGTGTCTCTGGCCCAAAAGGGAGAAAGAGTCATTTTGGTGGACTGCGATCTGAGAAATCCATCGGTTCAGGCAAAATTTGGAGTCGAGGGAAGCTTTCCTGGCATTGCTGCCGTGCTCAAACAGGAAGTTAAACTTGAAAAAGCGCTGTATCAGGTAAAAAATAAGAACATCGATCTGAAACTTCTCTGCGGCTGTGAGAGCGGCAGCCGAGAGGTGGAAATTCTTGGCAGTGAACAAATGAAACAGCTGTTGAGTAAATTGGAAGATATGGCAGATGTTGTCATTCTGGATACTTCTCCGTCTGCCATGTTAAATGATGCCTTGGTTCTCGCACATAATGTATCAATGGCTTTATATGTTGTGAAGTATGACCATGCACAGGCGAGACTGATTCTGGAAGGAATCGAAGAACTGTCAGAGACAGGTATCCAGGTTATGGGCTGTGTTCTCAATGAGGCAAAGCGCGGAAACAGTCATTCTGGCTATGGCTACGGATACGGCTATGGAAAGTATGGAAACTATGGGAAATACGGATACAGCAGAGCAAGAGAGACACAGACAGAAGAAAATAAGATGCAGTAAAAGACACGGTTATCCTGGTGATATTCGCAAAGCAGGCATAAAAATTTAGATTTAACTACCGCCCAAAATGAGTAAAATAAAGAAAAAATCAAAAAAAATGCAAAAAAAGCTTGACATTTAAAAACAATATGTTTATTATGAAAAAGAGTTATGACACAATATGTTTATTTCATTTGGAACGTAAGTGGGAGGTAGAAAAATGAAAAAGAGTTATATGATGCCTGTGATGAAGGTGGAGCAGTTCGTTGCGAATACGGCAGTATCTACCTGCACTGTTCAGGGCGGAATCAATTGGACGTTTGATTGTATGTATGGACCAGAGGTTGATACGGCGAATGTTATCAGTACTCAGATTCCAAACGTAAATGCTACATGTGGTCTTAATATTGGATATGCGGGAGGAATTTTGACTGCGCGTGATTATTCCAGCCAGGGAAGTCATTCAAATAATAATTCTAGTCTGGCAACATGGACAACATCAGGTTTGGGAAATTCAGGAGGTCCAGGAGGAAAGCCCGGAGGAGGTTCATCAGATAGCTATCTTCAGGTTGTCTATAGCGGAGGAGAGGGATTGTTATACACGGATGGCGATGCCACTACAGATGCCAGCGTTTGGTCTGTTCAGACTGGCTATGTAAAGCATTCCAGCGATAGAGGCGGTACACATCATATGGTTGCTCCAGTTATAAATACTCAGACTATCAATGCGAGCTGGTAAATTGAGTTTTAAAGAATGAAAATTGAAAAGGATAAGAACTGGTTTGCGGCCGGTTCTTATTTTTTATAGGAGAATAAAGAATGGATGCATTAGATGCGTTTTCTGGCAGCTATAGTGCTGCCCTGTCAAATCGGGCATTGGAAAAGAGACTTCCTTTGAGTGGAACATTTGAGCTGCTGCCCTTTTGCAACATGCACTGCAACATGTGCTATATTGTACACGAGAACACGGCTAACATGAAAGGCCAGCTAAAGGACCTGGCGTTTTGGGACCAGCTGATAGATACTGCAATCGAACAGGGGATGCTGTATGCGCTGATCACGGGTGGTGAGCCATTTTTATATCCAAATATTCGAGAGCTGCTGGAGCGAATCAACAAAAAGCCGATTCATCTTGCTATCAATACCAATGCCACGCTGCTCAACGAAGACACCGTGCGCTGGCTGCAAAAAACCTATCCGGGACGTCTGAATATCAGCCTCTACGGAGGCAGCAATGCGACCTATGATAGGCTGTGCCACAATCCGAAGGGCTTTGATCAGGTGACCAATGCATTTGGTCTGCTAAACGAATATCATATTCCTTTTCGGGTACATGCAACCCTGACGCCGGATAATTATGAGGATTTTGATGAGATCATCGCAGTGTGCAACCGATACTATGCACCGCTTCAGATGGTATACTATATGTTTCCGCCTTATCGAAAGGATCAGGGACTGATTCCAAATCACGCCCGCTTTACGCCGGAGGAGGCGGCCAAGGCAGCGCTGCGTATCCTGCAGCACCGTGTCTCTGACCCGAACTTAAGACGTATGCAGCTGGAGGCAAACTGCGCCTGCT
>JBJELF010000107.1:11342-43829 GCA_051879015.1 Lachnospiraceae bacterium | reverse complement strand
GTCATAAACATATTTTTCTATATGCAAACACATTTAAACATATTTTAGAAAGGAGAGTTGTGAAATGAATAATTTTATTTTTGATACACCGACCAAAGTCTATTTCGGCAAAGGCGAGGAGACAAAGGTTGGTAAGATTATTAAGGAATATGGTGTGCAAAAGGTGTTGATTCATTATGGAGGACAGTCAGCTATTAGAAGTGGTCTGTTGGAGCGTGTGAAAGGTTACTTAGATGAAGAGAATATTGCTCATGTAGAGTTAGGCGGTGTAGTAGCCAACCCAGAATTGAAATTGGTTCGCGAAGGAATTGCGCTGTGCCAGAGAGAGGGCGTGGATTTTATTCTGGCAGTAGGAGGTGGCTCTGTGCTGGATTCAGCAAAGGATATTGCCAATGGTGTGGCTAATCCTGAGGTGGATGTATGGGATTTTTCGGTGAGAAAAGCAGTGCCAAAACGCACAATGAGAAAGGGAGCGATTCTTACGCTGGCAGCAGCAGGTTCAGAGATGTCCAATTCCTGTGTGATTAGCGACAGTGAGCGAGGACTCAAGCGCGGTTATGGAAGTCCCTGTAACCGTATGAATTTTGCTATCGAAAATCCGGAGCTGACCTACACCGTAGATGCCTACCAGACGGCTTGTGGTGCAGTGGATATTGCCATGCACACGATTGAGAGATATTTTTGTTTGGGTGAGGATACCTATCTGACCGATGCTCTGGCAGAGGCTTTGATTAAGAGTGTCATGAAGGCGGGCAGGGATGCCATCGCTCGTCCTCAGGATTATAGTGCGAGAGCCAACATGATGTGGGCATCATCCTTGGCACACAATGATTTGACTGGATGCGGACGAATCTTTCAGATGACGGTACATCAGTTTGAGCATGAGCTTTCTGGTATGTATCCACGAATTGCTCATGGAGCAGGATTGGCGGCATTGTGGTGCAGTTGGGCCAGATATGTGTACTCTGCTAATATTCCAAGATTCTTGCAGTATGCCCACAATGTCTGGAATCTGGATATTGATTTTGAGCATCCAGAGGTTACGATCAATCAGGCTATCGATATGCAGGAAAACTATTACAAATCCATCGGTATGCCAGTCTGCCTAAAGGAGTTGGATGTGAGAGAGGAAGATTTGGAAGCTTTGGCTCTGGGATGCAGCAGAGATAAGACGAGAGTACTCGATGGCAATAAAAAATTGGGCTATGAGGAAATGCTGGATATTTATAAATTGGCGTATGATGTACGGTAAATGGTGAAAAATGACAAAAACGTCTCATCAGATGGCATGGCATCTGGATGAGACGTTTTGTTTCTGAATCGAAACAGCTATACGTGGTTTGTATGGACAAAGCGTTTATGGAAATAGGTTGCTTTGAATGAGCATAAAAAATGGAGGAAACGGAATGTTTAAAAATTATCAACGCTCTTATCTGAAAAAGGATATTGTCTCTGGAATTGTGGTGGCATTGATTTCTATCCCTATTTCAATGGGATATGCCCAGGTAGCTGGTTTGCCTGTGGTGTATGGTTTGTATGGATCCTTGTTACCCATTATCGTCTTTGGTTTGTTGTCCTCTTCTCCTCAGTTTGTCTTTGGAGTGGATGCAGCTCCAGCAGCGCTGGTTGGGGGAACCATCGCTAGTTTGGGTATTACAACAGGGAGTGAGGAGGCTATGCGAGTAGTGCCAGTGATTACGTTGGTGACGGCAGGCTGGCTTCTTCTGTTTGCTTTGCTGAAAGCTGGAAGATTGGTGAACTATATTTCAAAACCAGTGTTGGGTGGTTTTATCTCGGGAATTGGCTGCACCATCATTTTGATGCAGGTTGCCAAGCTCTTTGGCGGCAGTGCGGGGACTGGAGAAGTATTCGTACTGTTAGGGCACATTATTTCTGAGCTGAGAGAATTTCATCTTCTCTCCTTTATTATGGGAGTGAGTACCATTGTGATTGTGTGGACATCGAAAAAAATCGCACCTAAATTTCCCATGTCAGTGGTGATGCTGGTGGCGGGAGCGCTGAGTACCATCCTTTTTCATGTAGACCGATATGGAGTCAAGCTGTTGCCTCAGGTGGAGGCAGGACTTCCAAAGTGGATACTGCCGGATGTTTCTGTGTTGGCGGAGTATCCGGAGGATATTTTGATGATTGGTTTGACAGTGGCTTTGGTAATTGTATCTTCCACTCTGCTGACGGCGAGAAATTATGCGATTAAAAATGATTATAAGATTCAAAATAATCGTGAAATTGTCGCTTACGCCGCAGCCAATCTGTGCGCAGCTTTTCAGGGCTGCTGTCCTCTCAATGGAAGCGTGTCTAGGACAGCTATCGCTGAGCAGTTTGGTGTGCGTACTCAGGTTATGTCTATTGTGGCGGGATTGACCATGATGCTTGTCCTTTTAGTGGGAACACCATTAATTGCCTATCTTCCTGTACCTGTGTTGACGGGAATTGTCATCTCTGCTCTAATGAGCATTGTAGAAGGAAAAATGGCAAAACAGCTCTGGAAGACGGATAAGACGGAATTTGCTATTTTCCTGAGTGCTTTTTTAGGTGTATTGATTTTGGGGACTTTGTATGGTGTTATCATCGGAGTATTGCTGTCCTTCGGTTCGGTGATATATCGTGCTTCTGTCCCGCCGAGAGCGAAATTGGGTGTGATTCCAGGACAAGCAGGATTTTTTGATTTGGAGCGCTGCCGCAATGCACATGCTATTCGCAATACGGTTATTTATCGTTTTAGCGGAAGCTTGTTTTTTGCCAACATTGGCACGTTTCAGGAGGATATTGAGCAGGCTATCACCGAAGATACCAGAATCGTGATTGTAGATGGCAGTGGTATTGGCACAATTGACATCACTGCGGCAGAGCGTCTCTTGATTTTGGAGAAAAAATTAGAGAGTCGAGGAATTCAATTTTATCTGACAGGTCATGTGGGAGCGGTCAATGACCAGTTAAGACAACTTGGAGCCAGTGAGATGATTGAGAGGGGAAAAGTAAGACGAACTATTTCTCTGGCACTGCGTGATGCAGGAGTGGAAAAGCCGTATCCGTTGGAAGATAGAGATGGCATTTCACCTTTGGAAAATATATGGGAGGCCAATGAAGAACTGGCAGAGTTTGAATGGATTTTCGGTGAAGAGGCTGCAAAGAGAATGGAAAAGTTAGCAGAGGAAGTCGCACAGCAGATGGTTTCAGGTAAAGATGAGGAAGAAATTTTGGAAGCAGAGCGTCATACTTCATGGGGACGTATTGGATTATTTGATGAGAATGAGTTGCTGGACCGTTTGGAGATGCACTTGAATGAGCTGTCAGAACATACTCATCAAACTCCGGAGCAGTTGTTGGAATTGTTGGAGAAACGTCGTATGACGGTGGAGCATAAGCTGGAAGGTTTAAATCCAGCGGCGTTGGAAATGCTGCGTAAGCATCATGAAAATCTGGAAGAGCGGATGAAGAAGGAAAAACCGGAACTTTATGAGCAGCTGCAGCGCTATCGCAAAAAAAATCTTTAAAAATTTACTTTTCATAAATGCTCATGTCCGTTTTGCAGACATGAGCATTTATTTTTTATGTGTACCCACGTAAAATAAATAGTTGCTTGTGAGGCATATAGCGGCACAGAGGGTAATCAAAAGTAAGAATGAATTTAATTAGATTGCCTCAAATTCGTTACAGATGTTTTTGTCTGGTGCTGGAGTCAACAGAGAAACAATGATGATAGCAGCACTTGCCACTAAAAATGCAGGAAGTAATTCATAGATATTCCATGCACCGCCCAGTGGTCTTACAAGATATTTCCATACAAATACCATGACACCACCAGAAACCATACCTGCCAGAGCACCCTGCCAGTTGCTGCGTTTCCAGAACAGAGCAAAGAGCATCACAGGTCCAAAAGCAGCACCGAAGCCGGCCCATGCAAAGGATACGATAGTAAATACGGAACTTTCGGGATTCCAAGCCAATGCGATGGAAATAAGAGCGATGCCTATTACTGTTGCTCGAGCAACTCCCATGGAAGTCTTGGCAGTCATCTGGATATGTAAGAAATCCTGAAGGATATTCTGAGATACACTGGAAGCCGCAGTCAAAAGCTGGGAATCAGCTGTCGACATTGTGCAGGCGAGAATTCCAGCAAGTACCACACCGGCAACGAGGGAGGCAATAACACCGTTTTTGCTGAGCAATTTCGCAAATTCAATGATGGTAGTTTCCGACTGAGCGCTGGTAGAAAAAGTAGGAATGGCGCCAGCTACCGAAGCTGCAGAGCCGATAATACCAATTAGGATAGCAACACCCATAGCAATCACAACCCAGATACTAGCCACACGGCGGGAGAGAGTCAATTTATTTTCGTCTTCAATTGCCATGAAACGCAGCAAAATATGAGGCATGCCAAAGTAGCCAAGTCCCCAGGCCAGAGTGGATACAATGGTTAGAAGACTATAAGAAGAAGCCGTGTTATCTGCCATATTGTGAAGTTTCGTTAAACTTAGATATCCAGTTAAGGATGAAGCGTTTTCTACAACTGCACTCCAGCCGCCTGCTACATAAATGCCGAAAAATACGATGACAACCAACGCGATACTCATTACGATACTTTGAATTAAATCAGTGGTAGAAACAGCCAGGAAACCTCCGAGTACGGTGTATCCGATGATAACGGCGGCACCGATAATCATTGCTGTATGATATTCAAATCCAAACAAAGTATTAAATAAGGTGCCCACTGCCTTAAATCCAGATGCAGTGTAGGGGATAAAGAAAATTAAAATGACAATGGCTGCAATACACATTAAGATGTTTTTGCTGTCATGGTAACGGCGGGAAAAGAAATCGGGAATAGTGATGGCGTTGCAGAGCAACGAATAGCGGCGAAGACGTCTTGCCACAATGAGCCAGTTTAGGTAAGTACCAACTGCTAAGCCAATGGCGGTCCAGGTAGCGTCAGCCAAACCAGTCAAGTATGCGACACCAGGCAGTCCCATCAAGAGCCAACTGCTCATGTCCGAAGCTTCTGCACTCATAGCGGTTACTAACGGTCCAAGTTTTCTGCCGCCAAGGTAAAACTCGTTGGCGGAGTCACCGCCGCCTTTTTTGTTGAAGTAGAAACCAACAAAAACCATCAGCACCAAATACAAGATAATTGCGATTCCAATCAATGCTGTCATAATATATGTCCTCCTGTAAAATGTTTTGAAGTAATCCCTCAGTCCATATAGGAGTACAACATAGGAGGTCTGACTGAAGGATTACTTTTTTACAAGGCAGGATTATAACATAGACTAAAATAGACTGCAATACAGAACAAATTATGAACAAAAATAAAGACGATTATTAAATAAAAATACAAAATATTAATATATTATAAGATAAAAATAACTGTACAAAAAACAATAAATATTTGATGATAACATATATTAATAAAATTAAGTATCTTTCACATCAAGCACAAAAATGCTCAGAAAAGCTGGAAAGACAGAGCTGCTGTACTGGCAGAGAGAGTATTCTCCATCGCATAGGCACCAGTCATAGAGCAGAGCTCTTTCTTGTAAGGCATATATTTTGATTAGTTCGTTGACACTGCGGGAGGTAGTGATATCACCCTTTGCCTGCCCTTGAATAATGAGTTTGCGCAGTAATCTATAATAAGTGCGATTACGGTTTAGCAGATGTTTGTCTCCGTTGGTGGTTAGCTGAGTAGCATAAAGACGTTTCAGAAGTTCCAATGATATACTGTTTTCAATCATGGAAAACAGCTCATGATTTAGAAATAGGAGTTGTTCCATAGTGGACAGGGAAGGATTTAATTCTTCCTCCAGTTCCTCATATTTTTCATCGAACAGAGTACTTAGGGTACTGAGTAGAGCATCTTTGCCGTTGAAGTAGTGGTAAAAGGAACCTTTGGAAGTGCCGGATACGTCGATAATTTCTTCGATGGTTGTGTTTTCATAACCTTGTTCATAGAAAAGCTGCCATGCAGCATTGACAATTTTGCCGCGAGTATTTCTAGTATTTTTCTTTGCCATAAATATTCCTCTCAAAAATAAGTATTGTTGCAAGTAGTTGCTTCTGTTCAGGTGGGGATGACTAAGAATAAAAAAGCTGCCGTCAAAGATAAGTTTTTGACAACAGCTTTTGAGTTTGCTCGGAGTAACAAGACTTGAACTTGCGGCCTCACGCCCCCCAGACGTGCGCGCTACCAACTGCGCTATACCCCGTTGCTGTCTATTATAACAAAATATTGAAATTTGTAAAGTGAAAAATGAAAAAATTTCTGCCTGGCTGAAGCATTGATAGAAGAAAATTTTCAAATATAGATTGACATTAAAGAATTAGCCTTTATAATAAGAATGAATTACAAAAGAGGGAGAATCGAAGTAAAAAAAGTGACGGTGTAAGAATGAGAAAAAGAAAAAAGTTAAAGAAGAAAATGTGCGCGATGATTTTGGTGTGTTCGGTGCTATGTACTCTGTTTGCCTTCACACCGAGTATTTCTGTGAGGGCCGAGGGGGACTCTCCAACCAATCGGGATATTGTGGCTAGTGCGCTGACTCATTTGGGGGCAGGATATAGTCAAGCCAGCAGTGCCCGATATGGTACAGCTCAATACGATTGTTCAGGATTTGTACAGCAGATGCTGCGCAGTGTCGGATTTCAGGGATACATACCGAGTACTACGGCAGATTGGCGCCGTAAATTGTCGGGAATGCAGGTTGGAAGTACCTTTCAGCTTGCTTGTGTGCGAAACGGTGTGTCTACCGTGCAGACCTTTGAGATTGTGGCGGTAGGGGATTCCTGCACGGGAGTGAATGTCACCTCCTATCCAGAGGGAACAATTGTCCTGCAAAATGGACATATTTTTATTTCTTTGGGTGATTTGTCACGCTATATGACGGGGGATACCGCAGAGACAGAGGAAAATGTCAGACAATATTTGATGCAGCGTTATCCAGAGGTGGATGCCAGCTTATTTTATGGCACCAATCCTTATTTTGGCAATCCCAATGTGTATTGTCAGTCCAATGAGAGTGTATGGAAGATTGATGCAGGCACCTACACAGGTGTGTGTGTGAGAAATAGAACGATTGTGGCAGATGGAACTCAGACAGTTGCCTATGCGTTTCGTTTAGTTGATGGATGTAATATCTCTTATGCCGATGCTCAGGTTACTGAGACGACAGAGTATGGATATACCATCACGGCACAAGTGGGATTTGCCTATCATTTGACCCGAGCGGTTGCCTATACCTGGACAGAGGCAGGTGGACCGAATGACTATGTATGTCAGGAGGTGGTACTGGATGGCAGCAATCAGATTACCTATCGTTTTAACATCAGTGATTTAAGAAATCAGCATGGTGTGTACTATACGAATCTCTATATTTATGATGAAAATGGTACACGAGCCCGCACCAAGCAGATGGTTTATGTGCCTTATCCAGAGCCAACTATTCAGAATGCATGGATTAGTGATGTGGATGTGACCGGTTACACGGTGCATGTGGAGTTTGATAATCCAGATTCTGTAGAATCAGTGCAGATGCCCACATGGAGCAGTTATCAGGGACAGGATGATATTGTGTGGCATGAGGCGGTAATCGAAGGAAATACAGCAGCTTATCGCGTTAATATCTTGAATCATAAAAATGAAGGCGGTGAGTACAATACCCATATTTACGTCAATTGTATGGACGGGACTTCGTACACTTACGCCTTAAGTGTGGAGGTGCCAAATTCCATTGTTCAGAATACGAACAACTTGCGTTTGCAAAAAATTAATTTAGAACTGGATAAACAAATACTGCAGGCAGCCGCCTTTCATCAGGCGACTGCCTGCAGTTTTTTTATGCATTCTTACCGCAGCATTTCTTATATTTTTTTCCAGAACCACATGGACAAGGATCATTTCTTCCAATCTTAGGAGCCTTGTGAATGGTAGTGGAGCTTCTCTGCTCTTTGTACAATTCTTTCTGACGCTCCGGGGTCAAAAGCTCATTCCACTGTGGCAGTGTCCAAAGCCATTCTGCCTTGGCAGCGACCATGTTTTTGTACAATAACTCATGGTCAAAATCCAAATTTACTTCAGTAGTCTCATCCATAGTCTCGATGGGATTTGGAGTTTTTAAGCTGTCATTAATGCCATCCAAAAAACCAACCATCATCATGGGCTTTACACCATATTTTTCACTCAGAGATGGAATCGTACCGATGACTGGCTGTTCCTCCAGCAAAAGTCTCTCATAGATTCCCTTCTCTAAAGAAAAATAGCGATTCCAAAATTTGTCATATTCTTGAGTGGACTGGTTTGTATTGTAGGCCAGACCTCTCCATTCTTCTAATAAAGTCATGCCGATTTCTCCTTCAAAAGAGCCATTTTATTATATTGTGTGGATTGCTCATGGATATTCTAAGAAAAAAAACACAAGTTGTCAAGGAAAAATTGCATTGAGTTAGCGTCAATTTCCTATAGGGCACAAGCATACCATATCCTTATTACTTTTCACCACTTATTATATGATGATAAAGATTATTTTTTGAAGCCATAATCGAGTAGGAGAAATTTCTCCTACTCGATTTTTTGAAACTTACAGAGATTCATTCATATTTTTGCTACATGGACACTCGCTCAGCAATTTCAGCCATTTTTGCTGCATTTAATCGGGTATCTCCATGGACACGGCTATAAGAAAGATATCCATTCATGCGGTCAATTTTCGTCAGATTCCTCGAGCCGCATTTTGGGCAGACATCCATCTCCAGCTCCTCATGACCGCAGTCGTCGCAGTAAGCGAGAGACAGATTGACGCCCTCATAGAAGCCCATATCCATAGCACGGTCAATCAGGCTGCGAATGGCTGTTTTATTATAGCTGATAGGATAGCGGACATATTGAATCTTTCCACCATTGCAGAGGTTCCAGAAACGATTTTCCAAATTCTGCTTGGCAATGGGTGAGATATCTTCTGTCACATGGCAGTGAAAGCTATTGCTGACATAGGGGCGGTCGGATACATTTTTGATGATACCGTATTTCTTGCGGAACTGCTCAATCTGAAGACCACACAGGCTTTCAGCGGGTGTGCCGTAAATGGCATAGAGATAGCCGTCCTCCTCCTTATACTGGCTTACCTTTTTATTGATATACTCCATGACTTCCAGTGCAAAGGCACCATCATCGGTGATGGATTTACCGTTATAGAGTTCCTGGAGTTCGTTGAGGGCAGTGATGCCGAAAGAAGCCGTCATGGCTTTTAACAATGGCTTGATCTTGTCAGATGGCTGCAGATGACCGCCGTAGAAGCCGCCCTCGCAGTAAGCCAGAGGATTCGTGGAGGCACGCATTTCGCCGAGATATTCGTAGGTGCGAATATGAAGATTGCGAATCATCTCCAGATAGTAATCCAGCACTTCATAGAAATCACGGTTCTCTTCACGAGCTTTTGCCAAAATCATGGGCAGATGTAGGCTGACTGCACCGATGTTGAAACGACCGACAAAAACAGGCACATCCTGTTCATCCGCTGGATGCATACCACCGCGCTCATACCAGGGACTCAGGAAAGCACGGCAGCCCATGGGGCTGACCACTTTGCCGTACTGTTTGTACATGGAAGCGACGTATCCTTCTCCTGTCAGAGAGAGCCAATCTGGGTACATTGTCTTGGAAGAGCATTCAAGTCCAGCTTCAAAGACATCCTGCAGCGGGCAGCCAGCTCCGTGGAGATTTTTATCATACAAAAATACAATTTTTGGAAACAGTACAGGCTTTTTGTGACCTGGCTTGCCTTGTCCGTCTTTGTGTACATTCAGAAGCACGATAGCTGCCATTTTGGCAAAACGCTCCGTACCAAGACCAATGGTCATTGTGACAAAAGGATAGTCACCGCGGGAGGAACCGACGGTATTGAGTTTGTACTCAATGCCCTGCCAGCCTTGCTCAAAATCACGGCGAACTTTATTTTGGGCGTAAGCC
The DNA here is from genome assembly GCA_051879015.1 of Lachnospiraceae bacterium. Classification (GTDB taxonomy): domain Bacteria; phylum Bacillota; class Clostridia; order Lachnospirales; family Lachnospiraceae; genus JBJELF01. Next base: position 33,850 of record JBJELF010000107.1, on the reverse strand, counting down.
TCGGCACGCTCCTCAATATTGTCCCAAGAAGGATCACAGTAGGCCAAAAATTCCTGCTTGTAGCGGACATAGGACTTTTCTGCATAGGGAGCAAGGATTTTATCTGCCTCTGGAACTGTGAAGCCGCCGTACTGCTGAGCAGCAGTGCTCAAGATAATATCTCCCATAATATCAAAAGCTGTATCGAGCGTTTTGGGCTCGTTGTACCACACATTTCCCATTTCGAAGCCGCCCTTCATGACGGAGCCCAAGTCAAACAGACAACAGTTCATGGTATCGAGACGAGCAGACTGGTCATGAATATAAATATAACCATCCTTGCAGGCCTGCAATTCCTCTTTGTTCATGAAAAATTTGCGGTATAATTCTTTATTTAATTCATTAAAAATCAGACTGCGTTTGGTCGCTACCAGGGCACTGTCGGTGTTGGCATTGCTTTTGTCACCTATGTAGCGAATGGATTGGCTCTTGGTGTAGACATCATCCATCATATGGATGAAATCTTGTTTGTAATTGCGGTAATCGCGGTAGGATTTGGCTACATCTGGATTCGTGCGTTCGAGAGCGCCTTCTACGATATTGTGCATCTCCGGAATGGTGATAATATCTTTTCCGAGAGAATTTGCACGCTCCTGTGCGTAGTGGCAAATAAAATTGATTTCATCGTCTGAAAATTTATATAAAATACGAGCGGCAGATTTGTTGACTGCAGTAATGATTTTTCCCACATTAAAATCTTCTCTTGTGCCATCTTTTTTTACTACTTGAATCATAAAAACACCCCTTAAAATAAAATAAAAAAGTTATTTTTTCCTATGATGGCGAAGCAAAAAAATTATCTGCATCTGCCGCAGCTTGGTTAAAATAACATATATTTTGTTGAATTATTTTACATAGACCACTATATCTTGTGGTTTTTGAAAAATACAACGTAACGAAAAAAAGTATACTACTAATCAGGCAAATTGAAAAGGGCTTTCAAGTTTTTTTTATGTATTTTTTTAGAAAATACTTCTGAATGAGATAGACTTCGCATAAAGTAGCGTGTGACCATAAAATCGTTGTAGTGAAATCACAGGTTGTGCAGAACCATGTGCCATCCAAAATGGGATTGGAAGGAGAAAAAGAAAGGGGTATGTATATGAATGATTGGGGAAAATCTGTATTAGAGCAGTATGATTTGGAAGTAAACTCTGTCAGTCGTGGACGAGGAAGTTTATTATGCGATACCAGTCAGGGGCTGAAACAGCTGTTAGAATGCACATGGGGCAGTAATCGCTTGGAACGGGAAGCACAGATTTTAAATTTTCTGAAGGAAGAGGGTGGTCAGCAAGTTGATGCCTATGTGCGAAATAAGGAAGGTTGTTTTTACAGTGAAAATAGTCAGCAAGTCAAATATGTGCTGAAAGATTGGTATCGGGCGGGAGAATGCAATGTGAACAGTGTCATTGAATTGGGTATGGCGGTGCGAAATTTAGCAAAGCTTCATGCATTGCTGAGACAGTTTGCTGTGTATGAACGGGAGCAGCAGAAAGAAGGTGTTGAGGGAGAGTTGTCATGGGATCTTTTGAATTGGAAGGGCAGCTACTTGCCCCATGAATACACCAGAAGAAATAATGAGCTTCGCCGTGTGCGTACATATATCCGAAATAAGAAAAAAAAATCAGACTTTGAGCGGGATATTTTTTCCCATATTTCAGATATTATTGAGCAGGGGGAGGAGGCCAAGCTGCTTTTGGAGGAAGCAAACTATCAAGAATTGTATGAGCAAGCTATCAATCAGCATTATCTATGTCACGGCAATTGCAGCCAGCACAATCTGCTGTTGAAAGATGGCAGTGTGATGATTGTTAACTTTCAAAAAGCAAAATTTATGCCTCAAGTCACAGATCTTTACTTTTTTATGCGAAAGGTGTTGGAGAAGAATCACTATAGTATTCGAGTGGGCAGAACGATGTTGGAAGATTATAATCGTATTTTACCACTGTCCCAAAATGAGTGGGCGGTGCTGAAAGCGATGTTTACTTTTCCTGAAAAATATTGGAAGCAAATGAATTATTATCTAAATAATAATAAGACCTGGATTTCTCCTCGCAGTGTAGAAAAGTTGGAGAAGGCGACAAGGCAGTTAGCCTGCCGAAAAGAATTTATTCAGGCGGTTTTTTGACAAAATATGTGGGTAATTATTACATTTTTACATGATTTTATAAAACCGTGGTATACTCTTTTATGAAAGGGCATCAATAGCTGGAAGACGGCAAGTGTGTCTGTTTTCATGGCGAATCGACTTTCATAAAAAGTGTTTGCTTGGCGCAGCGATACGACAGAAATAGAAAGGAGTGCATCTTATGCAGCAAAAGAGAGGAGTTGGCAGCAGTATTGTACATATTGTACTGACAGTACTGGTGATTGCCATCGCGTATTATTTTTTATTGCCACCGATTAATATTCATTCAAAGGAGTTTTGGGAATTTTTAATCTTATGTCTGATTATTATCGGTATTGTTAACTGTTTCCGTATGTTGGAGATGATTATTTCCAATGTAAGCCACACGGGACATTTTGTGCTGAAGGATTTGGCATCTGGAGGGAAGACCTTAGCAGTGCTGATTATAGCAGGGATTTTGATCATTGGATTTTTATTTGTGGGAACTTTCATTGGTTCTACCTTTTTCCATGCTAATGCCTACCATAATATCATCGCAGTGGAGAATGGTGATTTTGTGGAGGACGTATCAGAACTTTCCCGTACCCAGATTCCAGTAGTGGATCGAGATACCGCTGAGCGATTGGGAAGCAGAAAATTGGGTGAGATGTCTGATTTAGTATCCCAGTTTACGATTGATAATTATTATACCCAGATCAACTATCAGGGCAGACCTTACCGCGTGACTCCATTGACTTATGGAGATCCTGTAAAGTGGTTCTACAATCAATCCGATGGTATCCCAGCTTATATTATGGTGGATATGGTGACACAGGAGACCAAGCTGATTCGTTTGGAGGAAGGCATCAAATACTCTCCCGATGAGTATTTCTTCCGAGACTTGTACCGTCATATGCGTCTTTCTTATCCTACTCTGATATTTGACAATATCACATTCGAGGTAGATGATAATGGCACACCATATTGGGTGGCTTCTGTAGTAGAGTACCGTATCGGTGTCTGGTCTGGAAAGGATTACTCAGGTATTGTGCTGGTCAACGCACAGACGGGAGAGACGGCGCATTACGATTTGGAGGAAGTACCAACATGGATTGATCAAGTCTTTTCTGCTGAGGTGGTATTAACTCAGATGAATTATTATGGTGCCTACGGTTCTGGCTTTATCAATTCAATTATTGGACAGAAGGGTGTTTTGCAGACAACGGATGGATATAATTATCTGGCGATTAATGATGATGTTTATCTCTACACTGGTATGACTTCTGTCATGAGTGATGAGTCTAATGTAGGTTTTGTACTCGTCAATTTAAGAACGAAGGAAACGAAGTATTACAGTGTTCCAGGAGCAGAAGAATATTCTGCTATGTCCTCCGCCGAAGGACAAGTGCAGCATTTGGGATATACTTCTACCTTCCCATTATTGCTGAATGTGGCTGACCGTCCAACCTACTTTATGTCCCTAAAGGATGATGCGGGACTGGTTAAGATGTATGCCTTTGTGGATGTAGAGCAATATCAGATTGTGGCTACGGGCAGCTCTATCAATGAGGCGCAGCAGGAATATATCAAACGATTAAAGGATGAGGATGTTGACATTGGTGAGTCTACTGTGGATTTGTTGGAGGTCACTGGAACGGTAGCGGATATTTCATCCGTTGTCATCGATGGAAATACAATTTATTATATTATGCTGAAGAATGACACGAATGTGTACACTGCAGTAGTGACGATTTCGGAACGATTGCCTTTTGTGAAGGCGGGAGACAACGTGATAATGCAGTATACGGAGCAGGAGAATGTGCGTGAGGTCAGTGCCTTTGCATTAAAATAATGCGCCTGAGTAGTCAATATCATTAAGCATGAAAACTATGAATTTAAAATTTTATTGGTGCCTCGCATGGGCTGATATCGGTAATGCCGCTGCTTTATCAAAGCAGCGGCATTTATATTTACATAACATGATACCAGGATCCCAAAGTCATACCTTTCATGCTTGCATGAACAGGTATGACTTTGGGATCTGCATAATATAGATATTTTGCACAAGAAATTTCCGTATAGATGCGAAGAAAGATTGGTACTATAAGGGGAAATATCACATTTTTGTCACTAGATTTTTGATAAATTTTCACAAAATTTTATATTTTAAATCATAGTTTAAAAATATACTTTTTATGGATTGAAAGATATCCAAGCAGATAAAAAAGTAAACGAAAATGGAAAAGGAGAAGAACATGATTGAAGTAAAGAATCTAGTCAAAAGTTATGATGGTTTTCTTGCAGTGGATCATCTGAACTTTACCGTGAAAGACGGACAAATTTACGGATTCTTGGGTCCAAATGGAGCTGGAAAATCCACAACCATGAACATGATGACAGGCTATCTTGGTGCCACTGAGGGGGAAATTATCATTAATGGTCACGATATTTTGGAGGATCCAGAGGAAGCAAAAAAATGTATCGGGTATCTGCCGGAAGTTCCGCCTCTGTACACCGATATGACGGTATTGGAATATTTAACTTTTGCCAGCGAATTGAAGCAGATTCCAAAGAAAGACCGTCTAGGCGCTATTATGCAGGCAATGGAAAAGACAAAATTGGTGGATGTGCAGAATCGACTGATTCGCAACCTGTCAAAAGGTTATCGTCAGAGAGTTGGTCTTGCACAGGCCATTATGGGATTGCCGCCAGTGATTATCTTGGATGAGCCAACGGTTGGTCTAGATCCCAAACAGATTATTGAAATTCGTGAGCTAATTAAGGATTTAGCGAAGAATCACACTGTTATCTTGAGTTCTCACATCCTTGCAGAGATTAGTGCTGTCTGCGATATGGTTATGATTATCAACAAGGGTAAGTTGGTGGCCTGTGATACTCCAGAAAATTTGGAGAAAAAGATGGCAGGAACCAATGGCATTTCCATGGAAATCAAGGGAAGTAAGAGTGCGGTACAGGCTATTTTAGAACGTGAAAAGGAGATTACGGATCTTTCATGGAGGCAGGAGGATCAGTATTGTCAGGTTTACTTCCAGTTGAGTCAAAGTTGTGACAATCAAGCTTTGAGAGAGAGACTTTTCTACTATTTTGCTGAGGCAAAATTGCCAATCATATCGATGCAGTTGGAGAAGGTAACATTGGAGGATGTATTCCTTGAATTGACTGATGTTACAAAGCAGCAGGAAGTATTCGCACAGAAGAAAAAATCTTTCTTTAAGAAAAACAAGAAAATGACTGAAAATAAAACCGAAGGAAAAAGTGTAGAAGGAACAAAATCTGAGGGAAAGAAGGAGGAGACAGATCATGCTGGCGATTTATAGAAGAGAGGTAAAATCTTATTTTAATTCCATGACGGGCTACATTTTTTTGGCGGGCATGGTTCTTTTCATGGGAATCTACTTTATGGTTTACAATTTAACAAATGGTTACGCTTACTATAGTTATTCTCTCGGCAGTATGACGACGATCTTGATGATTGCTGTGCCAATTTTGACTATGCGAAGTATGTCTGATGAGAGACATTCTAAGACCGATCAGATGCTGTTGACAGCGCCCGTCTCCATTTGGAGCATTATTCTTGGAAAATATGCAGCGATGATGACGGTTTGTCTGGTAGCCTGCGCCATCTTTGCGGTTTGCCCTTTGATAATTATGGCTTTGGGAAGTTATTCCTATCCGGCGGCAGATTACAGTACGCTGCTGTGTTTCTTCTTCCTGTGCGGCGTATATGTGGCAATTGGTATGTTTATCTCATCTCTGACGGAGAGTCAGGTTATTGCAGCAGTGGGCACCTTTGTCGTACTGTTAATGCTGCAGTATTGGCCAAATTTGATAGATTATTTGCCTATTACTGCATCGGCCTCTTTCATTGGCGGTCTCATTATCTGGACTTTGTTGTCAATCCTGTTATATCGACTCATGGAGAGCAAATTAGTCAGTTTAATTTTTGAGGCAGTGGGATGCGTTGCCATGATAATTACCTATCTGGTAAACAGCGATTTGTTTGATAATTTGCTGCCTAATATTTGCAAAAGTATTCAAGTTTTGGATATTTTCCAAAATTTCTACTATTATCATTTGTTCAGTGTAAAAGGTTTGGTATATTATGCAAGTGTGATTGGTGTCATGTTGTTTTTGACAGTGCAGACGATTGAGAAGAGAAGATGGAGCTAGGAGGAAGAAAACAATGAAAAAATTGAAAAATGGAAGCTATACTGCCTTGATGTCAGTTATTGTGATAGTGGCAGCGATTATTTTGAATTTGATTTTTGGTCAGCTCCCAAGCTCTATTACTGAGATTGATTTGAGCAGTACTCAGATTTACACGATTTCTGATACCAGCAAGGAATTATTGGCAGATCTGGAGCATGATATTACTCTGTATGTGATTGGTGAGTCGAATAGTATTGATACACGTATTTCCACTTTTATTGATCGTTATGCGTCCTTGTCTGATAAGATTAAAGTGGTGAAAATTGATCCAGTCTTGCATCCGGCCACGGTCACTTCTCTTGGGGCAGAGAGCGATAGTATCTTGGTTTCCTGTGAAGATACAGGAAAAACGGAATTGATTTCATTTAATGATATTTTGGTCAGCAGTTATTCTTATTATTCTTATAGCTATTCTTATACCGAGTTTGATGGAGAAGGTCAGCTGACCAGCGCTATTGCTGCTGTTACCAATGAGGTGAGTAAGAAAATTTATACCTTGTCTGGGCACAATGAATCCAGTTTGACTACTTGTGCTTCTGAGATGCTAGATAAAAATGGCATGGAAGTGGACAGTATTAATATTTTGTTGGATCAGGGAATTCCGGAAGACTGCGATTTACTGATTTGTTATGCTCCTACTTCGGATTTAAGCAGCGATGAGTATGTCCAGATTTTGAATTATATGAATCAGGGCGGTAATTTCATGTTGATTGTGGGTACACAGGAAAAATCTCTGCCAAATTTTGAGGCATTGATGGAAGTGTACGGATTGAAATTTGTCAATGAGCAGGGTTATCTGGCTGATGTAGAGCGCTATTATATGAATACTCCATATTATTTCTTCCCAGTCAACGATACCTCACATGAGATTATGAGTGGAATCACCTCCAGTGATATGTGTCTGCTGATTGATGCTACCGCTTTGGCGAAGACGGATGAGATACCAGATGGCGTAACTGTGGAGACTTTCTTAAAGACATCCTCCAATGGTGTTATGGTGACAGCGGATTCTCAAGATTATGGCACTTATATGGTAGGTGCAACTTCTTACCGTGAGGCTGTGCCGGAAGTAGTGACAGGAAATTCCTTAGTAGGTGATGTAGAAGATGAGACAAAGCCTGAGATTGAGGAACAGACGACAGATATTGACGAGACGGATGCAGCAGACGAGACCACTGACACGGAGGAGATTGAGGATACAGAAGAAACAATTGATACGGAAGCGGAGGAAGAAGAGACCGTCATTTCTAAGTTGGTTGTTATCAGTGCTCCTTCCATCATTAGTGATCAGATTACAGATGTTTCCAATGTGGATGTATTTATAAATGCAGTATCTTGGAACTTTGATGATGTGCAGGTCGTTTCCGTAGAATCCAAGAGTTTGCAGGAAAATTATAATACCATTTACAACGGTGGTATGTACAGTGTGATTTTCATTGTAATAGTGCCTGCTGCATTGGTACTGATCGGTTTAGTAGTTTGGATTCGCAGAAGAAAACGCTGATGGAGGAATTGGATTATGGCGAAAAAAAAGACAGGGCAGCTCATTGGTGGTGTGGCGGTTGTGGCAGTGTTGGGGATTGTTTATTTTGGAGTAGTCAAATACAATGAATACACAGAGCAGAAGGCATTGGATGAGTCAGAAGCTGCGCGCATTTATGCCATACAGCTGGATGAAATTACAGAGATTACTGTGGATAATGGCGAAGTTTCATATACTTTTGAAAAGATAGATGAGGAGTGGACATATCCTGCAGATGAAGATTTTCCAGTGAATCAGACGATACTGACTACGCTGGAGGAACATATGATGAAGGTAGAGGCAACTAGAAAGTTTGATTCTCCAGATTCTTTGGAGGATTATGGCTTGGATCAACCAACGCATGTCGTTACTGTAACGGATGGTTTAGGAGATACTTTCAGTTTATCGATTGGTGCTAAGGCAGACAGTGATTACTATGCCTGTGTCACGGATGATGGAAGCGTTTATACCATTGATTCGACAATTCCTTCGAGCTTGAATTATGAATTGTATCATTATTTGCAGATGGATGAAATTCCTTCTATCTCCAGCAGTGAGATGGAAACCATCACATTGACAAGAAGCGGAGAAACTCAAAGCTGGAATATTCAGACAGTGGAAGTGCCGGAGGAAACCGAAGAAAGTGGTGAGGAAGAGACTACGGAAGAAGAAACCGAAGCAGATGAGGCTAGTTCTGCCATTGAGGAGCCTGCCATTGTAGCGGATGCTGCAGCAAAAAGCGAGGAGGAGACTACGGCAGAGCCAGAGACTACGGATGTGTGGTTTTGTGGTGATGAACAGTTGGACGACGAGGAAGATAGTTTGATTGATACACTAGCTTCTGCTATTGCTTCGTTGAAGTTCAGTGAGTGTGCAGATCATGTCGGCGCATCTCATCTGGAAGAATTTGGTTTGGATGCACCGCAGGCAGAAGTGGTTTGGACAGGAGCTGACGAGGAGGTAATATTGTATATCGGTGATCAGATGACAGATGAAAGTGGAGACAATTATTATTATGCACAGCTAAAAGGCTCGAATATGGTCAACTTGATTAAGGAGAGTTTAGTCACAGCTGTTCTGGAATATGATGCAGCCGAGGAAGCAGAATCTGAATAGCGAATCAAGGGAAAGAAAATAAATAATTGATAAAAGTTCCGTCAAACAGCCATGTATGAGCTATGAGCAAATGCATGGCTGTTTAATGTGTTGATTTGTATTTAACTGGTCGTATTGCGGCGAATCAGCACGGGAGTAATCACTTTGTGAATTGGTTTGTCTAATGGCACAGGTCGTCTTTTTTTTCTTTCATTCATCTGTTCTACAAGCAGACTGACCGCCTCCAGCGCAATCTTGTCAATTTGTTGTCCAATCGTGCTGATGGGGATAATTGCCTGTGCAGAGATAGGAGCTCCATCAAAGCCAATTAGTTCATAGTCCTCTGGCAAAGTGCCGTACTTGCGAACTAGTAAATTTAAAAGTATGTTGGCATGGGTGTCATTAGAGATGAAAATTCCTTTCTTTTGATTTGCATAATTTTTTTCAATTTCTTGAAACACTTCCTGCATTAAGCTTGAGACAGTCTCGAAATCATTTCTAAAATCTTTAAAAATAATTTGATGGGGAACCTGTCGTTCCTCACACACATCGATGAAACCTTGGATTCGTTGATAGGCTGGTATCGTGGTGGGAGTGGGCGAATTAACATGAATCAGTACATCGCAGTGATTGCGTATTAAAAGACTGGTGGCCTGCACTGCTCCCATGTAATTGTCTGTGTTTACGCTGCACACGGCCGCATCTTCGCGCTCGATGGTTACCACAGGAATCTGTAACTGTGCAAGCTCCTTAGAGGGAATGGTGTGACTTAAAATAATGAGTCCCTCAATTTTGTATGCCATCAGTTCTTGAATATAGCGCCGTTCTGTTTCTTCATTTTCGTTTCCGATGAAAACTAAAAACTTGTAACCAAATTTTTCATAGGTAGATAAAATTTCATTAACCATCTCAGAATAATAGCTGAGATATAAGTTTGGAATGATAAGTCCAATAAACTCCGTTTTTCCGTTCGCCAGAATACGTGCCACTTTATTTTCTTTATAATTTAATTTAACAAGTGCATCTGCGATAATCTGTTGATTTTCCAGTGTGAGAGAATCTGGATTGTTAAAATATCGTGAGATAGTCGTTTTGGAAAAGTGAGTATACTCCGCGATATCGCTGAAGGTTACATTCTTTTTTCCCATTTCAATACAGTTCCTTTCTATTTTTTAGAGGACATAAGGCGGGCTTGTATGCCGAATCGTCTGTTGACCCTAGTATCTTGCATATAGTATAGCAAAAAGTAAAAGGAAATACAAGGAGTAACCGATTAAGTAACCGGTTATGTGATATTTCAACAATTCATCACAGAGAAAATAGTGAAAATTTCACAAAAATAAAAATGGGAATTGACAGTTTCCCTGTTTAATGTTAATATAAAACCAGTAAAGTTACCGGTTACTTTACCGATAACTTAACAGACATAGTAAAAGAAAGGAAGGATATCATTATGAGGAAGCAATTTGTGACTCGAGCAGTTGCCATGAGTTTGACCGCCGTGATGGTAACGGCATCGCTGAGCGGATGCAGATTTGGGTTTGCCAGTGACCCTGACGATCCAAATGAAGTGAAAGAAGAAAAACCAATTGATATGTCAGTCGATACCTTTGAGTATGATTTGTCTTTGGCGGGGACGGAGATTGTACTGTTAAATTCCAAGGCTGAGATTCAGGTGGCATTGGAAAAAATGTCTGCGGTGTTCGAGGAAAAGTCAGGAGTTCATGTGGAGGTTATGCCAGTGACCGATGGTGACTCTCCCTACACGAAAGTGGTGAGCCTGTACAATTCTGGAAATCCACCGGAACTTGCTATCCTAGATACCACGGATGTGTTGGCATTGGCCGAGGAAAAAGGCGAGGATTTGAGCAATGAGGCATGGGTGAAGGAAGCGGAAGGCTATTTGACGGAGCTAAATGGAAAAATTTATAGTTTTCCACTCTGTATTGAAGGCAGAGGAATTATCTACAACAAATCTGTCATTGAAAAGACATTGGGCAGGGAATTTGATCCCGATTCGCTGAGAACGCTGAATGATTTCGTAGCTCTGCTGGATGAGATGGTAGCAGCAGGTATGGAAAAGCCAATTTCTCTGGCGAAGGAAGACTGGTCATTGGGTGCCCATCATCTGCAATATATCTATGAAACTTATGATGGAACCACAGAGGGGGCAGATACCTTGATTGATATGACTAAGAGTGGTGAGATAAAAGTAGCAGATTACGATAGAGTAGATCAGTTTCTGGATATGTTTGATGTATTAAAGACTTATAATGTGTCTCGCGGTGATCCATTAGGAGCTGATTATGATGAGATGGCAATTGACCTTGTAGATGGAAAAACGGCATTTTGGTTTAATGGAAACTGGGCATGGCCAAATTTAGAGGAGGCCGGTGCGAAGGAAGATGATGAGTATGGATTTCTTCCATATTTTATGAATAATGATGAGAGCGATTTTGTGAATTATATGATTCAGGGCTCTCCTTCTAAGCAGATTATGATGGATGGAGCGATGGCTTCTGAAAATGAAAAAGCAGCAGCAAAGGAATTTCTAAACTGGATTGTGTTCAGCGAGATTGGACAGCAGATGCTAGTGAAGACTTGTAGTGTGATTCCACCATTTCGCAACAATCCTTATCTGCCAAGTGACCCATTAAGCCGCGATATTTCCGAGAAAGTTCAAGAGGGCAGAGTATTCAATGCCGCTGCCATTGTGCCAAATGACCACTGGTCTGTGCTTGGTTCTGCCATGCAGAAATATCTTGCGAGCAGAAGTGACCGCGAGGAATTGATACAGAGCATCCAGGATTATTGGGATGAGCAGTAGTAAAAGAGGGAGGAAAAATCAATGAAATCAACAAAAAAGGGACAAGATTTTTGTATATTGGCATTGCCTGGCTTGTTTTGTTTTGTGGCAGTGGTAGTGATTCCTTTTATATATGGTATTTACCTGACGCTCACGGACTGGAATGGTGTGTCTACAGTAAAAAATTTTGTGGGACTCGAAAATTTTGCAGGTGTGCTGCGTGACAAGCAGTTTTGGAATTCGCTGCTTTTGACATTTAAGTATGTCATTGTAGTGGTGATACTGGTTAATGTGATTGCCTTTTTGCTCGCTTATCTGTTGACAAGAGGATTTAAGGGACAGAATTTTTTCCGCGCCGGCTTCTTTACTCCCAACTTGATTGGTGGAATCGTGCTTGGTTATATTTGGCAGTTCGTATTTTCCCGCGTGTTTGTAAGCATCGGCGAAGTGACAGGGTTGGGATTGTTTGAATATTCATGGCTGTCCGACCCTAACAAAGCATTTGCTGCATTGGTTTTAGTGTCCGTATGGCAGCTTTCTGGATATATGATTTTGATTTATGTGGCAGGTTTTATGGGACTGAGTGAGGATGTTCTGGAGGCAGCCAGTCTTGATGGAGCTTCTGGATGGGTCATGATGAAAAATATTATTTTCCCATTGATGATGTCATCTGTGACAATTTGTCTGTTCCTGACACTCTCCCGCGCATTTATGGTATATGATGTAAACCTTTCCTTGACAGCAGGTGCTCCCTATGGTACAACGGAGATGGCAGCGATGCACGTTTACGAAAAAGCGTTTACTTCCAGACAATTTGGTGTGGGTCAGGCAGAGGCATTGATTTTGTTCATCATTGTGGCATGTATCAGTGGAGCTCAGGTATACTTTACTAAGAAGAAGGAGGTTGAGGCGTAATGAAGGATAAAGCAGCAGGTGGAAATAAGAAAAAAGCAGTAAACATCATTTCATTTTTGATATTGACTGTGGTATTTATTGCGTATATGTTCCCATTCCTTATGGTAGTGATCAACTCTTTGAAGCAGAAGAGAGATATCATTAAGAGTCCATTTTCATGGCTCTACACGGTGAAGGGACTTTCTTTTGACAACTTTGTAAAGGCATTCACACAGATGGACTTCTTGAATGCGTTTAAAAATTCTCTGATTGTAACTGCATCGGCTACGATTTTAGTGACTATATTGGCAGCTATGCTGGCATACTATGTGGTGAGAAACAATAATGCAATCTCCAAAGCTACTTTTGTGATGATGGTGGCTTCCATGATTATCCCATTTCAGGCATTGATGATTCCTCTGGTAAGTATTTACGGTGGAACCTTGAATGTGCTGAATCACAGAATCACATTAATTTTCCTGCACACTGGATTTGCTATGTCCATGTCCGTGTTTATGTTTCATGGTTTCATCAAAGGAAGTATTCCCATTGCATTGGAAGAAGCTGCCTATATTGATGGTTGTACTCGTATCCAGACATTTTTCCGAATTGTATTTCCATTGCTCAAACCAATCATATCTACATTGGTGATTATGAATGCAATGGCCTTCTGGAATGACTTCCTGCTGCCATCTTTGGTACTGACAGACAAGAAGCTTTTGACTTTGCCGCTGTCTACATACAGCTTTTATGGCACTTACTCAGCGGACTATGGAACAATTATGGCAGGATTGCTGCTGTGCGTGATTCCAATCTTGATTCTTTACATTGTACTGCAAAAGCAAATCATCAATGGTGTGGTGGCAGGAGCAGTAAAATAATATGATACCAGGTTTAAGGTCATGCATTTCATATTTTCATGAAAGAGCATGACCTTAAACCTAAAAAATGCTGATTATAATATTGAGGTGGACGGACTATGAATCATTTACTACATCTAAGAGCCCCAGGAAATTGGATTAATGACCCAAATGGGTTTATTTATTATAAAGGAATGTACCATATTTTCTATCAGTATTTCCCATATGAGCCTCGCTGGGGAACCATGCACTGGGGACATGCGGTGAGCGCAGATTTGGTACATTGGCAGCATTTAGGAGTTGCACTTTTTCCAACTATTTATGCCGATCAAAATGGTTGTTTTTCTGGCAGTGCGATTGAATACGATGGAAAAATGTATTTATATTATACAGGGGTTCATTACTATAGATCCAATCCAGAAGACATTCATCTATGTCTGGATGACCAGTTTGAGTCCGCTCAGCTGATGATTACCTCTGAGGATGGAGTGCACTTTGCAAATTTCCATGATAAGAGCGTGGTGATTCCACCAATTGAAAATCCTGAAGTAGGGGACAGGACGCATACTCGGGATCCTAAGGTATGGCGTGGAACCGATGCCTGGTATATGGTACTGGGAAGCAGTACACAGGAAAAACAGGGTGAGATAGTGATTTATAAGAGCTGTGACTTGAAGGACTGGAGCCTGGCTGGCACTGCATCTACACCAGAAAAATTGGGATGGATGTGGGAATGTCCCGATTATTTTGAGGTAAATGGAACACAGGTATTAATCGTCTCACCTATGGGTATTATGAAAGAACCTTATACGGACCAAACTGTGTGTACACTGGTAAAATTTGATGAAAAAAGTTGTCAGATGCAGATTCCACAGCAGTATCAGTTTTTGGATTACGGCTTAGACTTGTATGCGCCTCAGAGTACGGTGGATGCTGAAGGCAGAAGAGTGCTGGTCGCTTGGCTGCGTATGCCAGAAGTGGTGAACGATACATGGCGTGGTATGTTTTGTTTGCCGCGTGTAGTGGAGGTACAAAATGGACATATTTATTTCCGTGTCCATCCCAATGTGCGTGCTGGATTTTCTCGAAGAGTGACTTCGCTTGACGATACGGAACAGGACATTTATCAGTTGAGATTCATCATGAATGAGGGTGAGTCTATCGACATCGGTGGATATCGGATTATTCGCCGAGAGGGACGCATCTGCACAGACCGCAGCCGAGTTTTTGCAGGGCATGAGGAATATCGAATGCAGGCAGAGACACCTGAAATTCAAGATGGCAATAATTTCGAGGTCTATGTGAGCGAACATCTGATTGAAGTTTTTGTCAATGATGGTGAGTATGTTCTCAGCAGTGCAGTGTGCGGACTAAGAAGGAAAATTGTAAGCCAGCTTCAGAATGAACCACAAATTTATGTGTGGGAAGGAGAATATTGTGGGATTTGAGTTTTCTATTCTAAATTTTATCCAAAATTTTTCAAGCGGATGGCTTGACCGACTCATGATAGCAATCACTACCTTGGGGAATGCCGGTATTTTGTGGATCATTCTAGCGGCAGTGTTATTATTGATTCCAAAGACACGCAAGTTAGGGGCAGCGGTTGCTTTGGGATTACTATTGGAGGCATTTTGCTGTAATGTAATTTTAAAGCCTTTGGTGGCACGCACTCGCCCTTATGAAATCAATGAAGCGATTACTCTCTTGATTGCAAAGCCAAGCGATTATTCTTTCCCGTCAGGGCATACCAGTGCTTCCTTTGCAGTTGTGGCGGCACTTTGCAGACAGCGCAGCAAGCTGTGGATTCCCTCTTTGATTTTAGCAATTTTGATCGCATTTTCCAGATTATATCTGTATGTGCATTATCCGACGGATGTGCTTGGAGGATTGGTGATTGGATTGGCGTTTGGATGGCTGGGAAGCTATCTGGCAAACCGCATTCGATGGAATAGAAACACAAGATAAGAGCCCAATTTTTTTAAATTTATACTTGCTTTTTTTGATATCTCCCCGTATAATGTCAAGAACGGAATACAATAGGAGAGGTTATTGCAGGAAAGGTCTGCGTCGAAGGTGATGGAGGTATCTTTCATTTACAGTGACCTCTCCTTACGCATGAGGAACACAGTGTATTCTGTGAAAAGTAATATTGGGAGGACGCTTTTATGAGTAATCAGACAGACGCTATCAAAGATGCTAGAACATTGGGCATTCCTAAAATGCTGTTGTTAGGTTTGCAGCATATGTTTGCAATGTTTGGCGCAACTATCTTAGTTCCAATCTTGGTCAACAATTACTTCCATGGTGAGGGACTTTCGATTCAGGTAACCCTGTTCTTTGCAGGTGTAGGTACTTTATTTTTCCATTGCTGCTCTAAACTGAAGGTGCCGGCATTTTTAGGTTCATCTTTTGCATTTTTAGGTGGTTTTGCTACCGTAGCAGAGCTGAACAGCGGTATCTTTGCAGATATGACCTACGGTGAGAAGCTGCCATATGCGTGCGGCGGTATTGTAATTGCTGGTTTGTTGTATTTGGTTCTTGCATTGATTATCAAACTGGTTGGTATCAAGAAAGTAATGAAGTTTATTCCACCAGTTGTCACTGGTCCAATTATCATCTGTATCGGTCTTGGTTTGGCAGGCTCTGCTATTACCAACGCTTCCACTAACTGGTTCTTGGCGCTGATTGCACTGGCTGTTATTATTGTTTTTAATATCTGGGGCAAGGGAATGTTCCGCATCATTCCTATTTTGATGGGTGTTGTCATTTCTTATGTGGTAGCTTTGGTTATGAATGCAATGGGATTTACCAACGCAGACGGTTCTGCAATTTTAGATTTTACTTCTGCTGCATCATCTAAGGTAGTCGGTTTCCCAGATTTTATTATCTGCAAGTTTGATATTACTGCTATTTTGGTTATGGCACCGATTGCCATTGCAAGTATGATGGAGCATATTGGTGATATGTCTGCTATTTCTGCAACCGTTGGTGAAAACTTCCTTGCAGATCCAGGTTTGCATCGCACTTTGATTGGAGATGGTCTTGCTACTTCCTTCTCTGGTTTATTTGGAGGTCCTGCAAATACAACCTATGGTGAGAACACTGGTGTGTTGGAGTTGAGCCATGTTCATGACCCTCGTGTTATCCGTATTGCAGCTGGTTTTGCCATTATCTTGAGCTTCTCTCCATTGGTAGCTGCTCTGATTGGTTCTCTGCCATCTGCCATTGTGGGCGGTGTCAGCTTCATTCTTTATGGTATGATTTCTGCCATCGGTGTGCGCAATGTAGTAGAAAATAAAGTAGATTTGACTCAGTCCAGAAACCTGATTATTGCAGCAGTGATTCTGGTATGCGGTCTTGGCTTCAGCAGTGGTTTGACCTTTAACATTGGTTCTACCTCCATCACTTTAACTGGTTTGGCGATTGCAGCGATTGCAGGTATTGCATTGAATGCCATTTTGCCAGGAAATGATTATGAGTTTGGTCAGAATCCAAAGGGAGATATGACTCGTGGTGTGAGCATTCGTCCAAATGTAGAAGAAAAATAAAAATTAAATCATTTGCCGCTGCAAACTTATGAGTTGACTCATGAGTTTGCAGCGGCTTTTTTGTTGTAAAAGTTTTATTTTTAGCGGTTTTGTGCTATGATAATACAGTTAGGAAAGATTTTTTGGATAAGAGGTTTGAGGAGTTTTGGATAGGATGGAGTCGGAAGAGAAAAAGAAGAATAAAAAAAACACAAAGCAATTTATGCAGCTTTTTTTAGGTACTCTTTACATCAGTGCTTTCACATTTGGAGGTGGTTTTGTCATTATCACCTTTATGAAACGAAAATTTGTCGACGAGCTGCACTGGATTGATGAGGCAGAAATGTTAGATTTGACCGCGCTTGCTCAGTCATCCCCGGGGGCGATTGCAGTCAATGCAGCTATTTTGGTGGGATGGCGTGTTGGAGGATTTTTTGGAATGTTAGTGGCAGTGTTGGGCACGATTTTGCCGCCTATGGTTATTTTGTCGGTGGTATCTCTGTTTTACAATGCCTTTGCAGCCAATCCCTATGTGCTGCTGATGTTAAAAGGAATGCAGGCTGGTGTAGCTGCAGTTATTTTAGATGTAGTGGTAGATTTGGGCGTCAAGGTGGTGAGGACGCATTCCTGGCTGCATATTGCTGTCATGGTGTCAGCATTTACAGCAAATTTCTTTTTTAATATCAATGTCATTTATATCATTCTTGCTGCCGTTGTCATTGGCATTGGCTCAATTTTTTTGGAATCTATGAGAGAGAGAAAATCATGATTTATTTACAATTATTTTTAAGTTTTGTGCAGATTGGAATGTTTAGTATTGGTGGAGGCTATGCGGCAATTCCCCTCATTCAAAGTCAGGTAGTGTTGGGACATGAATGGCTGACAATGAATGAGTTTACCGACTTGATTACGATTGCGGAGATGACGCCGGGACCCATTGCTGTCAACTGTGCAACTTTTGTGGGCATTCGCATTGCTGGTCTTGGCGGTGCCGTTGCGGCGACTATGGGATGTATTTTTCCTTCTTGTATCATTGTGTCATTGCTTGCCATTTTGTACTATCGCTGCAAGGGACTGTCGGCATTGCAGAGTGTACTGGCAAGTCTGCGGCCTGCAGTGGTGGCTCTGATTGCGGGAGCAGGCATATCTATTCTGCTTCAGGTGTTGTTTCAGGGAGAGGGGAAGATGCTGGAGAATGTAAACTGGATTGGGTTGTTGTTATTTGCAGGAGCTTTTGTGATGATACGAAAATGGAAGTGGAATCCGATTTTTGTCATGGTGTTGTGCGGAGTATGCAATCTTGCCATTCATTTGCTGACGGCAATCATTGCATAGACGCAAAAACAGATAGAAGAGAATAGAAGATATCACAACGGATCTGTGTTGTTTTTGGTAGAAAATGAGATAGATAAAAAATAAATATGGAGGTTGTCAGGATGACAGAACAGTTTTCTAGGACAGAATTATTGTTGGGAGAGGAAGCCATGAAAAAGCTGCAGAGCGCGAGAGTGGCAGTTTTTGGTATTGGCGGCGTAGGAGGGTATGTAGTAGAAGCCTTAGTTCGCAGCGGTGTGGGGGCTTTGGACTTAATTGATAATGACACGGTAATGATTACAAATTTAAATCGACAAATCATTGCAACACAAAAAACTCTGGGTCAGTATAAGGTGGATGTGATGCGGGAGCGCATTATGGATATCAATCCTGCGTGTCAGGTTAGAACCTATCGTTGTTTTTATCTGCCGGAGACGAAGGACACATTTGATTTTTCTGCATATGATTATGTGGTGGATGCCATTGATACGGTGGCAGGAAAGATTAGTCTGGTGATGCAGGCAAAGGAGACGGGCGTTCCCATCATCAGCAGCATGGGAGCTGGAAATAAACTAAATCCTGCCGAATTTGAGGTGGCAGATATCTACAACACATCGGTTTGTCCATTGGCCAAGGTCATGCGCCGGGAGTTAAAAAAACGTGGTGTGAAGGCACTGAAGGTTGTTTATTCCAAGGAAGAACCTAAAATGCCTTTGACAGAATATACGGAGGAGGGAGTCAGCAAACGAAAAATTCCTGGTTCCACCGCCTTTGTGCCTTCAGTGGTAGGTTTGATTATTGCTTCAGAAGTGGTAAAGGATTTAACAGGAGTAAGTGAGTAATAGATGTGGAGTTGTGTTTGCGGTTGACTCTAAGATATTTCGATTCTATTTTTTTGCAGATGTAGCAAAAAAGATAGAATTATGGTACAATGAAAATGGTTCATAGATATTTGATTCAGTTCTTGAATGATAGGAGGGAACTGAGCAAATAGTGAGAAACTTAGAAAGGAATATAAAAAGATGAGCGATTATACGATTAATACAAAATGTGTTCAGGCAGGTTACACTCCGGGAAATGGTGAGCCTCGCCAGATTCCGATTGTGCAGTCCACTACGTTTAAGTATGATACCAGCGAGGATATGGGTAAGTTGTTTGACCTTGAAGCATCGGGATATTTTTACTCCCGTCTGCAAAATCCAACCTGTGATTATGTGGCAGCAAAGATTGCTGAGTTGGAGGGTGGTACTGCTGCTATGCTGACTGGTTCTGGTCAGGCGGCAAATTTCTTTGCACTGTTCAATATCTGTGAGTGTGGCAGTCATATTGTGGCATCTTCCTCCATCTATGGAGGTACCTTCAACTTAATCTCTGTAACCATGGCTAAGATGGGTATTGAGGTGACCTTTGTCTCTCCAGACAGCACAGAAGAAGAATTAAATGCTGCTTTTAAAGAAAATACCAGAGCAATGTTTGGTGAAACGATTGCCAATCCGGCGTTGACGGTTTTGGATATTGAGAAATTTGCCAAGGTAGCTCATGCGCACGGTGTACCGTTGATTGTGGACAATACCTTCCCAACACCGGTGAATTGCCGTCCAATTGAGTGGGGTGCTGATATTGTCACTCACTCTACCACTAAGTATATGGATGGACATGGCGCAGCAGTGGGCGGTGCTATTGTGGATGGCGGAAAGTTTGACTGGATGGCTCATGCGGACAAGTACCCAGGTCTTTGTACTCCGGATGAGTCTTACCATGGCATCACCTATGCAGAGAAATTTGGCAAGGAAGGAGCATTTATCACCAAATGTACTTCGCAGCTGATGAGAGATTTTGGTTCCGTGCAGTCTCCACAGAGTGCATTTTTGCTGAATTTGGGATTAGAATCCCTGCATGTGCGTATGCCTCGTCATGTAGAGAATGGACAGGCCGTGGCAGAATTCTTGCAGGAGCAGCCACAGGTTGCATATGTAAATTATTCGGGACTTCCAACGGATAAGTATTATCAGGTAGCTCAGAAATATTTGCCAAATGGCGGCTGTGGTGTGGTGTCCTTTGAATTAAAGGGCGGACGTCCAGCGGCAGAGGCATTTATGAAGAACTTAAAGCTGGCTGCTATTGAGACGCATGTGGCAGATGCGAGAACCTGCTGCTTGAATCCAGCTACCTCGACTCACAGACAGATGAACGATGAACAACTTAAAGAGGCGGGTGTGCCAGCGGGCTTGATTCGTATCTCCTGCGGACTGGAAGATAAAAAAGATTTGATTGCGGACTTAGCACAGGCATTGGCTGCGATTGAGGAGTAAATAAATTGAAGATACGAAAATGCATCATAGAGCATGCTCAAGTGATTAAGTTTACTATATCTTCTATGGTAAGTGCTTTAGTAGATTTGGGCTTGTTTGAGATTTTGACTCGTGTTTTTGCATGGTTCAAAATTGCGATACCCCAGATATTTGTAGCTACGGTGGTCGCACGTATTGCCTCCAGTGTGCTGAATTTTTGTCTCAATCGTAAATTTAGCTTTGAGAGTAAGGGTGTAGCAGGAATAGAAGCGGTGAAATATGGTGTTTTATTTGTAGGCAAAATGTGTGCCAGTGGCTATTTGGTGACTATTTTGTCTTGGATTGCTCTGCCAAATGTGATTTTGAAGGCATTAGTGGATACGGCATTGTTCTTTGTCAGCTATGTCGTGCAGAAGAAATGGGTTTTTGCATAAAATCCTGTGTAGGAAACAGCTGCCCCACTGAGATTATCCGTGAGTGATTTTCACGAATAGTTTCAGTGGGGCATTGTAGTTCACATATTATCTTTTCGTTTGAACTCTTTTAGTATAGTTTCATTGACTCCAACGCTTGATACCGATGCAGCGTGTCAATAAGGAGATTATTACTTTCTCCGCCATGTTTATCAGAAAAAATTCTGAGAGTGGCAAAAGAATAACATGGTGAAATGGATTTTAGTAATATGCGCAAAAAAACAGAGGGAAAATTATAGAAATTGTCAATTTACAAATATAAAATGGTGCGATATACTGGAAAATGTAAGTGAAAACGATTTCATAAATTTGACGTAAAGTTTGCACCGCTGAGTAGAAGCCCTTTTTTCTATAAGATCTCTCATAGAGGGTCTAATCTGAGCGAGTAGCCCGATTGGGTGGATTGTGATTATAGGCAGTAATTATGGGCGTGCGGCACGGAGCAATCAACTTTTATACATGATAGTACTCTGCTTGAGGAGCATGTCAATTTAGAAAGGAGAAAAAAATGGAAAACAAGGTGAAAGCGAAAATGGATATGATTTATAAAAGACGTTTTGCAAGACATGTGGACGAGCTGCGTTGGCTTTACATGGAATTGTATCGTAATGAAGAGATGTTCGAGGAATTGTGTCAGCATATGGCTGTCTTTTATCAGGAACGTGGGGAAGAACTGAAGACTTTGGATAGAGAGCGTGAAGAAAATCCTGCGTGGTACAAGAAAAACGATATGTTGGGCATGATGTTCTATATTGACAATTTTGCTGGCAATATGAAGGGTGTTGAGAATAGGCTGGATTATATTGAGAAATGCAATGTCAATTATATTCATTTAATGCCATTTTTGGATACGGTAGAGGGACGTTCTGACGGCGGTTATGCGGTAGCAAATTTCCGTAAGGTACAAGAAAAATTAGGTACAATGGAAGATTTGGAGGATTTAACCGCAGCCTGTCATCGCAGAAAAATTAATGTGTGCATGGATTTTGTTATGAATCATACTTCTCAGGATCATGAGTGGGCTAAGCGTGCCCGGGCTGGTGAGAGTGAGTATATGAACCGGTATTTCTTCTATGATAGTTATGATATTCCGGCTCAGTATGAGAAAACGGTGCCACAGGTATTTCCGACTACCGCACCGGGCAATTTTACCTGGCTTCCTGATGCAGGACATTATGTGATGACTACCTTTTATCCCTATCAATGGGATTTAAATTATAAAAATCCTCGTGTGTTCAATGAGATGCTCTACAACTTTCTTTATCTGGCTAATCGTGGCATTGACATTATTCGTATTGATGCGGTTCCATATATATGGAAAGAATTGGGTACGCAGTGCAGAAATTTGCG
>JBJELF010000107.1:0-11242 GCA_051879015.1 Lachnospiraceae bacterium | reverse complement strand
TGCCAAAGGATTATGTATTTTTAAATTATCTGCGTTGTCATGATGATATCGGTTGGGGACTGGATTATCCTACTTTGCAGCAAGAAGGCATCGGAGAGCGTTCCCACAAACAGTATCTCAATGATTATTTTCAAGGTTATGCTGGTTTCAGCAATAGTCGAGGCGAGCTTTACAATGCGGATCCAGTCACAGGAGATGCCAGATTCTGCGGTACCACTGCTTCTATGTGTGGTATTGAGCAGGCACAGCAACAGCCAGAAAATATGGAGAAGGCAATTCGTTTTGATGTGACACTTCATGCGTATATGTTTATGCAGTCGGGAATTCCTGTGCTGTACAGTGGAGATGAGATTGGGCAGCTCAATGATTATACCTACAAACAAAATCCAAATAAGGCGGAGGATTCTCGCTACATTCATCGAGGGAAATTGGATTGGAATCAGACTGCTCAGTGCGAGGACACGACTACAGTTTCAGGAAAAATATTCCAAAGCCTCAATAAGCTGGAACAAATTCGCAAGTCTGAGAAGGCGTTTATGTCTAATGCAGATACATGGACGATTGAAACCTGGGATAAGAGTGTGCTGTGTATGGGGCGCTATTACGAGGGTGATAAGATAATTGGAATTTTTAATTTCTCTGAATTTGATAAAACCGCATGGATTAATGAGACGGATGGAGATTATATGGACTTAATCTCAGGCAATACTATGAAGGCAGCAGGTGTGAATGTGCCTGCCTATGGATTCTATTATCTTAAGAAAAAGTGACAGATACCTTTGCAAAGTTTTACGATTTTTTATGGAAATTTTAAAAGTAGTGTGCTATACTAAAAAAACAACTTGTTAAGCAAAAGGAGATACATCGTGAATATAGCAGAAATTGCTAAGTTGGCAGGCGTGTCAAGTGCAGCTGTCTCTCGATATTTTAATAATGGATACATATCGGAAGAAAAGCGTGACGCTATCAGAAAAGTAGTGGAGGAGACTGGATACCGTCCTTCTGTTCAGGCACAGACATTACGAACAAAAAAGACAAAATTGGTAGGAGTAATTGCTCCGAAAATGGCCTCTGCTGCCATTGGCAGTGTAGTGGATGGGATTCTTTCTGTTTTGAATGAGAGTGGTTACCAGATGCTGTTGGCTGTCACGCAGAATGACTATAAAAAAGAACTCGAATATTTACGTTCTTTCAATGACAAGCAGGTGGATGGAGTTCTTTTTGTAGCGACCATCATCACTCCTGAGCACAAAAGAACCCTTAAGGCGATGTCTGTTCCTGTAATTATTATTGGGCAGCAGGTATCTGGATATTGCTGTGTATATCATGATGATTATCATGCAATTTATGATATGACAGAATATTTTTTTCAGCAGGGAAGAAAAAATTTGGGGTTTGTCAGTGCAATCCTGCAGGATAAAGCGGCAGGCTCTGAACGCTGCAAGGGGTACCAGGATGCAGTAAACGAGCATGGATGCAGCAAAATGGCGGAACAGTATGCCGTGGCTACGCATTTTACGGTGCGTGCAGGGTATGACAAGGCAAAGGAATTATTGGAAAAATATCCTGATTTAGATGGAATGATTTGTGCTACTGATGAGATGGCTGTGGGAGCAATGCAGTACTTAAAAGAGATAGGAAAGAAAGTGCCAGAGGATGTGCTTGTTTCGGGGCAGGGTGATTCTATTTTGGCGAAAGTATGTACTCCGCCGCTGAAAACAATTCACTATTCTTATGAAAAAAGTGGTCAAATGGCAGTGCAGATGCTTTTAGAAATTTTAGGGCAGGGTAACACTGCCCTAAAAGAAATTAAGTTAGGGTATGCACTCGTGTAAAAACCAGTGACAGCTGATTGATATATAGCTGTTTGTGTTTTAGCTTGCATTACCAGATGCCCATCACATGCTGTATCAGTAAGCTGACTGCGGTGATACCAATCCAGCAGCAAGCACCCATAATGATGGGCTTTCCGCCAGTTTTTATCAGCTTTACAATATTGGTGTTTAGTCCAATGGCTGCCATAGCAAGGACGATGAAAAACTTACTCAGTTCCTTGATTGGACTAAAGAAAGAAGCGTCTGCACCCAAGCTCACAGCAATCGTTGTAATGATAGAGGCACCGATAAAGTAGAGAATAAAAAATGGAAAAATCTGCTTGAAGCTGACTTTCTTGCCGGAGTTATTTTTTTCTTTTCTGGTACGTAAAAAGGCGAGAACCAAAGTGATTGGAATGATGGCGAGAGTACGGGTCAATTTTACAGTAACGGCTTTATCTAAAGTGTCGGAGCCAAGGTTCCACATGCTGTCCCAAGTGCTGGCAGCAGCAGTAACCGAGGAAGTATCGTTGATGGCGGTACCGGCAAAGATTCCAAATGCCTCACCAGAGGTTGTGTCAAAACCAATCAAATTTCCAAAGGTTGGGAAAATAATGGCAGCAAGGACATTGAAGAAAAAGATGACAGAAATTGCCTGTGCGACTTCCTCATCATCTGCGTCAATGACGGGTGCTGTTGCTGCGATGGCAGAACCTCCGCAAATGGAAGAACCAACGCCGACCAAGGTAGAAATTTTTGAGGGAATTTTCATTGCCTTATGCAGCACAAATGCAATTACCAGAGAAGTGGTAATTGTGCATACGATAATAGGAAGAGATTGCTTTCCGGTCTCAAAAATGACATTCAAGTTTAAGCCAAATCCCAAAAGAATGACTGCCCATTGCAGAATTTTTTTGGAAGTAAATTTGATACCAGACTCAAAGTTGCGCTTGTCTTTGATGAAGAGTGTAACAATCATACCAGCCAAGATGGCGATGACGGCTCCGCCGATAATCGGAAATTGTTTTCCGAGAAACCAAGAAGGGATGGCGATGACGAGGCAAAGCAGCAATCCCTTTCCATTTTTTTGGATCCAATCCATAAAAAACCTCCTTAAATAAAACATTTATGATGTTGAGGTTATTTTATCAAACATTAGGGTCAATGTAAAGGACGATTGGGGGAAAATTTAGGCTGCCAGAGGGGGCAGCAGGGAGGATTTATTCATGAAGGATAGAATTTACGGCACATTGCAGCGCGTAGGGCAAAGCTTTGTAATGCCCATTGCAGTGCTGCCCATTGCAGGATTTTTGTTGGCAGTTTCCAGCGGACTAAGGGAGTTTGTGGAAGATGGCACGGTACTTTATACATTGATACAGACGATGAATCAGGCGGGGAAGGCAATTTTTTCCAATGTTGCGTTGTTGTTTGCCATAGGCGTGGCTATTGGCATGGCGAAACGAGCGAAAGAAGTGGCAGGTTTTAGTGCTGCTCTAGCCTATATTGTGATGCACACAACAATTCATACGATGTTAGTGATGAATGGTCAGATTACAGAAAATGGGGAATGGATGCAAGGGCTGGCAGAAGGTACCTATACCACAGTATTAGGAATTTCTACATTGGAGTTGGGGGTATTTGGCGGTTTGATTGTAGGATTAGGCGTAGGTGCGCTCCACAATCGTTTTAACAAAATTATGCTGCCAGATGTAATTTCTTTTTTTGGCGGTACTCGTTTTGTTCCGATTATTTCTAGTGTTGTCTATCTGGCAGTAGGAATTTTGTTGTTTTTCCTATGGCCTCCCATTCAAAGGGCTGTGTATATCTTGGGAACTATGATGACAGACAGCGGATATGCGGGAACTTTTGTCTTTGGAGTTTTGAAACGAGTGTTGATGCCATTTGGACTGCATCATCTCTTTTATCTTCCATTTTGGCAAACTGCGTTGGGCGGCACCATGGAAGTGGCGGGAAGTGTAGTAGAAGGCGGTCAAAATATCTTCTTTGCTCAGTTGGCAGATTCTGCTCATGTAACTCATTACAGTGTGGAAGCAACCCGATATTTTTCTGGGGAGTTTATTTTTATGATGTTTGGTTTGCCGGGAGCAGCCCTTGCCATGTATCATTGTGCGAAAAAGGAGAAAAAGAAAAAAGCAGGCAAGCTATTACTGTCAGCATCACTTGGAAGTATGATGATGGGTATCACAGAACCTTTGGAGTTTTCCTTTTTGTTTGTCTCTCCTTACCTGTTTGCCATTCAGGTGGTGCTGGCCGGGTCTGCTTATATGGTTGCCCATATGTGTGATATTGCCGTGGGCGTGACCTTCTCAGGTGGATTTTTTGATTTATTTTTGTATGGTATTTTGCAGGGCAACGAAAAGACCAGTTGGATGCTGATTATTCCAGTTGGATTGATTTATTTTGCCTTGTATTATGTAATTTTCCGTTTGGTCATCTTAAAGTTTAATCTTAAGACTCCAGGGAGAGAGGACGAAGAAGAAACTAAGCTGTATACGAAAATGGATGTGTATGAAAAGAAAAAAGGCATTAAGGAATCGGAGACCTCTGAGGAGGAAAAGCCGATGGATGTCATCAGTGAAGCGATTACGAATGGTTTGGGTGGTAAGAAAAACATTAGTGAGTTAGATTGCTGCGCCACTCGGCTGCGCTGCAGTGTCCATCGTCCAGAGTTAGTCAATTCAAAGCTTCTAAAATCAGCAGGAGCTACAGGGGTAGTACAGCATGGAAACGCAGTGCAGGTAGTTTTTGGTCCTCGTGTCACTATCATCAAGTCAAATTTGGAGGATTACCTGGATCAAGCTCCAAATGTGGAGTTTGTCATCAAAGAAAAAGAGCAGGAAGAAGCAGAATATAGTGAGCAAGAGAATGAGCAAAATCAATCCGATGCTAAAGACTTATCTGATTTTATGGAAACACAATGGAATGGAGATGAGAATGAAACAATAGAAGGCGGTAAGAAGTTGATTTCTACCGTGACGATTTTCAGTCCATTTACGGGCATTGCAGCTGATTTGTCTGCCGCACCGGATGAGACTTTTTCTCAACGTATGGTGGGTGACGGAGCAGTAGTTACGCCAACCGACTCTCTGTTATGTGCTCCTACGGATGGAACGATAAGTTTTGTTTTTGAGACAAAACATGCATTGGTCTTTTCTACGGATTCCGGCATCAATTTGATGATTCATGTAGGTATCGATACGGTACAGTTAAATGGAGAGGGATTTGAAGTACTAGCAGAGCGCGGCACTGTGGTTAAGAAGGGAGATCCCATTTTAAAAGTGGACTTGGAGGTTATCCGACCAAAGGTACCTTCCCTGATGACACCGATTATATGTCCAGAACTGACAGAAAATCAGAGGGTGAGATTATTGCATGAAGGAGAGATTCAGGCAGGAGAGCCATTGTTTGCTATTGATACAGTAGAGAAGTAAATGACCATATTAAAAAAGAGAAGAGTCTCATATTCTGATGATGACGTCTTCTCTTTTTTTGTGGGAGACAGTTATTTTTTGCAGGGATTTCGCGGATGCGTTAATTCCGTTTTAATTTTTTTGATGTGCCATAAAGGCTTCAATTTCATCAGCGGTGCGGATAATATCTGCAGAAAGTACCTCACATCCATCGGGTGTGATGAGCAGATCGTCCTCAATGCGGATGCCGATTTCCCATTCATCAATGTAAAGGCCAGGCTCATCTGTGATGACGGCGCCAATCTCCAATGGTTCATCTTTTCCGACAGTCACATCGTGAACATCGATGCCAAGGTGGTGTGACACACCGTGCATATAATATTTGTTGATTTCAGATGCATCCTGAATTAAGCCTAACTCTATGCAGCCCTCTGCGAGAACCTGAGAGCATATCTGATTTAATTCGCTCAGGCGCATTCCCGGTTTGGCGGAAGCAGCTACTGCTTGGTTCGCTTTCAAGACAATGTTATAAACTTGGCGTTGGCGTGGAGAGTAGGTGCCGTTTACAGGATAGGTGCGGGTAATATCAGCGCAATAGTTTTGATATTTTGCCCCTAAATCCATCAAAAGTAAGGTACCGTCTTTGCAGGTATCGTGGTTGGTATTGTAGTGCATCATGGTGCCATTGGCTCCGCTTCCTGCGATGGTAGAAAAGGCGGGGCCGTCGGCACCAAGATAGTGAATCATGTATTCAAATTCAGCTTGGGCTTGATATTCCTTCATTTCAGGTTTCAAACGGCTCATCACATGCTGCAGTGCCTGATTGGTGATGCAGATGGCTTGTCTAAGCTTGGCAATTTCGGTCTCGTCCTTGCTCATGCGCATTTGTGCCACAATAGGGGACAAATCTTTGATCTGTACACCGGTATATTTGGAGGCAAAGATTTGTGCTTGTGCCAGATTATAATCGGGCAAATCTTCCATTTGATAGCGGTAGCAGTCAAAATAGAGTGTTTCCACACCACCGCGCATGAGGTAGTTGACCATACTGTCAAAAGAATCCAAAAAATATACCTGGTCAATCTGAGAAATTTCTTTTGCTTCCTCTTTGCTGACACGTTTTCCGGTCCAGCGCACAAGGGTAGGGTTTGCCTCTTCGATAAATAAGATCGTTTTTTCGGTAGATCCCGATTTGTCCATCATTAAAATCATGCGCTCTCTGCACAGTCCTGTGAGATAGAAAAAGTTGCGGTTTGCCTCAAATGGTGCGTATTCGTCGGCACTGACATGCATTTCAATACCGGAAAATAAGATTAAAGCAGAATGAGGCTGCATTTTGTTATAGACATGTTGGCGTCTTTCTTTCAAATTCATCGTCATAATCTCCTTATCAATGATATAGTTGTTTATAACTAAGTATAAGAGATTCCTTCTCTCAGCGCAAGAAAAAATAGAGAAAAGTTATCACGATTTGCTTGCGATATCAGTCAAGTAATAGTAAAATAAAAGAATATCAGGGGCAAAATACCTTTTGTCCCCAACATCACGAAAATGACATCATCAAAAAATCTTGTCAAAAAGAAAGGAGAAAAAGTGAAAAAGTTACTTGTTTACTTGAAGGAGTACACAAAGGAAAGTATTCTCGGACCATTGTTTAAGCTGTTGGAGGCTTCCTTTGAACTGATTATTCCCTTGGTTGTGGCTGCTATCATCGATCAGGGTATTGCCAATCAAGACAAAGGCTATGTGGGGAAGATGTGTCTGGTCATGGTGGCTCTTGCATTGATTGGTTTGACCTGTTCCATTACTGCTCAGTACTTTGCAGCGAAAGCGGCGGTAGGATTTACAAAAAAAATCAAGCATGTGTTGTTTGCCCATCTGCAGAAATTGTCTTATTCGGAGATTGATACTCTGGGTACTTCAACTATGATTACGCGTATGACTAGTGATATGAATCAAGTTCAGTCTGGTGTCAATTTGACGCTACGCTTACTGCTGCGTTCCCCATTTGTGGTCTTTGGTGCCATGATTATGGCCTTTACGATTGATGTAAAAGCTGCTTTGGTATTCGTTGTTTTAATTCCACTATTGTGTGTCGTTGTCTTTGGTATCATGCTGTGGAGTATTCCAATGTACAGGAAGGTACAGTCTAAGTTGGATACGGTACTTGGCACGACCAGAGAAAATTTGACGGGTGTGCGTGTCATTCGCGCTTTTGGCAAAGAAAGACAGGAAATCCAAAAATTTGAGACAGAAAATCAGGATTTGACGGAGCTGCAGAAGCATGTAGGCCGTATTTCTGCGCTGATGAATCCAGTGACCTATGTTATGGTCAATCTGGGAATTGTGATTCTCATCTGGATTGGCGCTCTGCAGGTATCCCACGGTATTTTGCTCCAAGGTCAGGTCATTGCTCTCTACAACTATATGTCCCAGATTCTGGTTGAGTTGGTAAAGATGGCAAATATGATTATCAGTTTGACGAAGAGTGTGGCATGTGGAAATCGTATTCAAAATATTCTGGAGATGGAGTCCAGCTTAGACGATGGCAGCCAAATGGAAAGTCATTCTGATGAAAATGTGGTAGAGTTTCGACATGTCAATTTGCGTTATAAAAATGCTGGTGATGATTCCTTAACAGATATTGATTTTGCTGTTAAGAGAGGACAGACCATTGGTATTATTGGCGGCACGGGTTCTGGTAAAACCTCCATCGTCAATATGATTCCTCGCTTCTATGATGCAGTGTCGGGGGAAGTGCTGGTGGACGGCATCAATGTCAGGGATTATAAATTGACAGCCCTTCGTGATAAGGTGGGCGTAGTTCCGCAGAAGGCGGTTTTGTTTGCGGGTACAATCCGTGAAAATATGCAGTGGGGTAAGAAGGATGCTACCGATGCAGAGATTTATGAAGCTTTAAGCATTGCTCAGGCGAGGGAAGTAGTCGACGGCAAAGAAGGTGGATTAGATTACAAGATTACTCAGGGTGGAAAGAATCTGTCTGGTGGTCAAAGACAGCGTTTTACAATTGCCAGAGCATTGGTCAAACATCCAGAAATTTTAATTTTGGATGACAGTGCCTCAGCATTGGATTTTGCGACGGATGCTGCTTTGCGGCGCTCCATTCGTGAGATGAAGTCCAGACCAACGGTGTTTATCGTGTCCCAGCGTGCCTCTTCCATTCAGTTTGCAGATATGATTTTGGTACTGGACGATGGCAAAGTAGTTGGGAAGGGAACTCATGACCAGCTGCTGAAGTCCTGCGAAGTTTATCAGGAAATTTATTATTCTCAGTTTGAGAAGAAGGGAGCGGGCGTATGAGTAAGCAAGAAAAAGCACCAACCGGACAAATGGATGCCTTGAAGAAGGTGATGCGTTACATTCGCCGCTATTGGGTGTTGTTAATTTGTACCATTATTTTGGCGGCTGCAAGCGTGGCATTGACACTGTATCTTCCAATACTAATTGGTCGTGCGATTGACTATATTGTGGAAGGTAATGTTCAGTTTGAACAGATTCGTGAAATTTTGAGTAAAGTTGCCTTGTTAGCAGCGTTGACGGCACTGTTCCAGTGGCTGATGAATACCATCAACAATAAAATCACCTATCAGGTGGTGCGTGATGTACGAGATGAAGCGTTCAAAAAAATAGAAATTCTTCCATTAAAATATATTGATGCTCATTCTTATGGTGAGATAGTGAGCCGTGTCATTGCTGATGTGGATCAGTTTGCTGATGGTTTGCTGATGGGCTTTACTCAGTTGTTTACCGGTGTGGTTACGATTATTGGTACTTTATTGTTTATGTTGTCCATTCAGTGGCAGATTACCATTGTGGTTGTTTGTTTGACTCCAATTTCTTTGTTAGTAGCCAGGTTTATTGCAAACCAGACTTACAGTATGTTTAAATTGCAGTCTGTCACTCGAGGAGAGCAGACAGCTTTGATTGATGAGATGATTGGCAATCAAAAGGTAGTGCAGGCCTTTGGTCATGAGGACGAGGCGTTGGAGCGTTTCGATGAAATCAATGAGCGTTTAGCTGATTGCTCTCTGCGTGCGACATTTTTTTCCTCCATCACCAATCCAGCTACTCGATTTGTCAATAGCTTGGTGTATGCAGCTGTTGCTCTGACAGGAGCTATGTCCGTTATCTCTGGGCGAATGACGGTCGGTAGTTTGTCTTGCTTTTTGAGTTATGCCAATCAGTACACGAAGCCTTTTAATGAAATTTCCGGCGTAATCACTGAGCTGCAAAATGCGTTGGCTTGTGCTGCCCGTGTTTTTGAGCTGATTGAGGAAGAACCTCAAATTCCAGATGATGTGGATGCAGTAGTGCTGGATCATGTAGATGGAAATATTACTTTGGATCATGTCAATTTCTCTTATGTGGAGGATAAGAAGTTGATTCAGGATTTCAATTTGACAGTTAAGCCAGGTCAGAGAGTAGCTATTGTTGGTCCGACAGGTTGTGGAAAGACTACCGTGATTAATCTGCTGATGCGTTTCTATGATGTCAACTCGGGAAGTATTCAAGTAGAAGGCAATGATATTCGCCATGTGACTAGGGAGAGCCTTCGCAGCAATTATGGTATGGTTTTGCAGGAGACATGGCTGAAGTCTGGAACGATCCGAGACAATATTATTATGGGAAAGCCCGATGCTACTGAGGAGGAAATAATAGCTGCCGCCAAGGCATCTCATGCTCATAGTTTTATTAAACGTCTGCCAAAAGGATATGATACCGTGATTACAGAGGATGGAGGGAGTCTGTCTCAGGGACAGAAACAGTTGTTGTGTATCACTCGTGTTATGCTCTGTCTGCCGCCAATGTTGATTTTGGATGAGGCAACTTCTTCCATTGATACTCGTACTGAAATCCGTATTCAGAAAGCCTTTGCTAACATGATGAAGGGGCGTACCAGTTTTATTGTGGCGCATCGTCTGTCCACCATTCGAGAAGCGGATGTCATCTTGGTCATGAAGGATGGAAATATTATTGAGCAGGGAAATCATGAAGAACTGCTTAAGAAGGGTGGTTTCTACGCAAATCTGTATCAGAGTCAGTTTGCATTATAATTGCTGATTATTTGGCAGCAGATATTTTGATATGTTTTCGACTTTTCTTGAGTAGGATGATTGTGCAGTGAGGTCTTGTAAACATATCATGGTTTGTGTGATGTCCGAACAACAGTTGACTACCGCAGATGATTATATATCTGCGGTAGTCAATTTTTTATAATTTTAGCCTAAGTAAATTTTCCTCGAAATTTGAAAAAAAATGAAGAAAAATTGTGCAAAAAAAGATAAAAAATGTAGCCTTTTTTTGATAAATATGATATAATACATAAGCGGTATGAAAGGAACAGCTAATGGGATGTAAAACTTGGGATATTTCATAACCAATCTTCTGGTATGGGAGAGAGCTGGGAGATGATTAGGAGAGACATAGAAGCAGAGATGAAAAAGGCGGTGATAAAAAATCTGGTTCGGTGAGAAGAAGGAGTAAAAATAAGTTGAAGTCTTTAGATATGTTTCCAGGATACCAACATACATGGGGAGAATTCAAAAATCTTTTCGGTCAGTAGAGAGGGAGAGTTCTCTTAAAAGTGATCCATTTCTATATGGAGCAATTATAACAGAATGAATGGTCGATATGATGAAGATAGAAAATACCATAATAAAAAATAGCTCAATCAAGATAGCAGGAATCTTAAATGGAACGGGAAACACAAGATTGAGTTATCAAGTTCAAAGGGGTATGACAGTTTATTAAGAAAATGGTGTAACGGTTCAGTAGACAGAACTGTTACACTATTTTCGCGGACCGGAGATACTATCTGGGGGAGTGATAGTATCTTTATACATAAGATAAATGAGAAAATCTGACGCTGGGAACCAGTCTAACAAGACTGGTTCCTTTTTATGTGCATGCTGATATCTTGTCATTTATGTCACGGTAAATGCACAATTGTAGTTTTTGGTATGATTTCAAAGGTAT
>JBJELF010000106.1:0-2508 GCA_051879015.1 Lachnospiraceae bacterium | reverse complement strand
TTATCTGAAAGCCAGTGAATGGGGTTGGCAAATTGATCCGATTGGACTTCGGATTGTACTGAACCAGTTTTATGACCGTTATCAGAAACCATTGTTTATTGTAGAAAACGGATTAGGTGCGGTGGATCAGCTTGTAAAAGATGAAAATGGAAATTTGACGGTAGAGGATGATTATCGCATTGAATATATGAAGCGCCATCTGATAGAAGTAGGTCATGCTATTGAAGATGGTGTGGAGGTAATGGGATATACGTCCTGGGGATGTATCGATTTGGTAAGTGCGTCTACAGCGGAGATGAAAAAACGGTATGGATTTATCTATGTGGACAGGAATGATGACGGAACAGGAAGCTTGGAACGATACCGTAAAAAATCTTTTTACTGGTATAAGAATGTGATAGATACGAACGGAAACTGTCTGAATGAAGAGAATGAATAAGTTTATATTAAAAAGTCATTTTATGAATGATACAAGAGAAGGAGAATAATTATGACATTAGAAGAAAGAATTCAGAGATTGGAAGATATTAGAGAATGTGAGCAGTTACAATATCAATATGAGCAGTACCTTGATAATGGATATATTGGAGAAGGGATTGCATCTTTGTTTGTAGAAGATGGACTTTGGGAGATTAAAGGCTGTGGTGGAACTGCGAAAGGACATGAAGCAATAAAAAAACATGCACAGAATTTGGGAAAGGCAATTAAATGGGGGCAGCATAATATGATGGCTCCGATGATTGAAGTGTCAGAGGATGGTAAAACTGCAACAGGAAAATTCTGCCTTGTATGCCTGCTTACTATGGAAGTAGATGGTGTAGAAGACGCCTACATTTTAAGTGGAAAATATTCCAACAAATATGTGAAAATAGATGGAAAATGGTATTTTGAAGAACTGACTGGTGTGATTGAACAGACAGCACCGTGGGAAAAAGGCTGGGTAAAAGCCGCATTTACAAAGGAAAACTGGTAAAGCAAAGTTTCACTCTCTCCGTTTATACGGAGAGAGAATTTTTGCTTTTTTAGTCAAAAATAGTATTAGTTAGAAATTCAGTTGTTTATGAATATTACGAATGGAGGAAAAAGTATGCATTATACAGGACCTGTGGTTCGCCCGCCTCATGAAGCCAACAGTGTATTATTGGAGATAACTGTAGGCTGCACACATAACCGATGCAGATTTTGTACATTTTATAAGGACACCCTGTTTCAGATGGCAAAGCTTGAACAAATAGAGACAGACCTAAAAGAGGTGAAGCATTTTTGGCCAAATGCAAAGAGGGTATATGCCCTTGGTGGTGATCCGTTTACCATGAGTACTAAGCATTTAAAAAAGATAGGTCGTATGATAAGAAAGTATCTTCCAAAAGCAAATATTGGAACCTATGCGAGAATTACCAGTATTATTCCTAAAAGCGTTGAAGAATTGAAGGAACTGCATGACATTGGATATAACGACCTTGTAATTGGTATTGAAAGCGGAGATGATGAAGTATTAAAACAGATGAATAAAGGATATACCTCAGATGATATTTTACGAGAGTGCCTTAAGTTGGAGCAGGCAGGAATCAATTATTATGTAATATATCTTGGAGGATTAGCAGGCCATGGAAATGGAGAGAGAAATGCTAGAAATACTGCAAAGATATTGAATCAATTAGAGCCATCCCATATGTATATGACATCAGTGGCGGTACTTCCTAATTCAGAGTTGTATCAGGATGTGATAGATGGAAAATTTGAAGAAGCGACTGAAAAAGAGCGGATAGAAGAAACTTTGATTTTAGTAAAAGAACTGAAGAATCCAATTATCTTATATGGGCAAAGTGTTGCCAATCCAGTTAATTTTACTGCAAAGCTACCGAATCAAAAAGAGGAGTTGGTTCGAAGTTTGGAACAGACATTGGACACATTTACAAGCCAGGACGAGAAGAATTTAAGAGAGTATAGAGAATCTTTAAGAACGATTTAGTTATGTGGGGAGAAAATAGATGTTGAATAGATTACAGATACCAATAACAATCGGTAAACTAAGAGATTCCAATCGTCTAGTCATGCCTCCTATGGCTTCTGAAAAAAACATCGGTAGAGCGTGTTACTGATGAAACATGTGATTATTATGGCAAAAGAGCTGGGGTGTCAGACAGGTTTATATCGTATTATAAAATCAGGCATTTTTCGTTCTGATTGATATGTAAATTGTTATATTTTTTCTGTGATTTGACCTAAATCTGACCCAAATTGCTTATGTCAGTTTGCCAGAGGATTCTGAAATATTAGTGATATAGCACTTGGTTGTTTATCATGAGGTCCTGAGTATAACTTAGAAAATTTGAGAACCAGTACAGTCACGATAAGACCAATATACTTTTTTAGTGAGTATAAAATGACGTAAATAGACCTTCATGAAAATACATTATATTCGTTCTAATGTTTGGGTTATAGCTTTTTCAATAAATAGAACAATAGTGGTTTGAAAAAAATAACTTCTAAACACGAAAAAGCACT
>JBJELF010000105.1:0-44481 GCA_051879015.1 Lachnospiraceae bacterium | reverse complement strand
TTTACTTTCAACCGTTTTACTTTCGGGCACATTCTCCCTCACTGCCACGCAGCACTCCTAATCCATGACCAAGCTGTGGCAGCAAAAATTCCAATGCCTCTGTGACTGCCTTCGGACTGCCGGGAAGATTGACAATCAAAGTTTTTTTACGGATACCGGATACTGCTCTGCTGAACATTGCTCTCAATGTAATGGACATCGAATAGGCTCGAATAGCCTCTGCAATTCCATTTGCCATGCGATCACACACGGCGATGGTCGCCTCCGGTGTCACATCACGCTCTGAAAAGCCCGTGCCCCCCGTCGTAAAAATCACATTGACCTGCCTTTGATCTGCCAAACGTATCAGCTGCCGCTGCAAAGCATTTTTTCCGTCTGGAAGCAGCAAAGTCTCTTTTACCTCATATCCAGCCGCCGTCAACATTTCCACAATCTTTGGCCCACTCTTATCTTCCCTCAGTCCAGCTGCTCCCTTATCACTAAGCGTTATGACAGCAGCTGTAAAGGGACGGTTTGCCTCAGGTGCAAACATTTCTACCGTATCTCCTACTCTGATAGATCCGCCTGAAAGAACTTCCGCAAATACCCCTTCCCGCGGCATGATACAATCCCCCATGACCTTATAAATTTCACAATGACTGTGACATTCCTTGCCAATCTGCGTCATTTCCAACAGCGCATCACCTATTTTAAACCGAGTGCCCACCGGAAGCATACGAAAATCAAATCCTTCCACAATCAAATTTTCACCGAAAGCGCCAAAATCAACCTCAGCTCCCCTCTCACGAAATTCCTCAATCTTCTCATAGGACAGCAAACTCACCTGACGATGCCAATTCCCAGCGTGGGCATCCTTCTCCAGCCCCCAGCCCTTCACCAAATTTGTCTCCTCAACCGGATGTTTCTGAGTTCCACGCTTTTCACTGATACAGATTCCCAACAACCTGCCTATATGATTATTTCTATCTTGATTAAGATTACTCATTTTTGTATTCCTCCATGTTCCGTTCAGCCTCCAATCTGAACCATTGCCTTTTGTTCTGTGATCGTTTGCTGTTTTTCAAAACAATGCCTTTCTGGTTTTTCCTCAATGGCTTGTCTCAAAATTGCCCGCACCTGCTCAGGAGTTCCTTTACGCAAAGCCGCCCGCACCGAAAATGTCTCCTGATAACACAGGCAAGGCTTCAATTCTCCCGTCGATGTCATGCGAATGCGATTGCAGCTTGCACAAAATACACCATGAATGGCGCTGATCAATCCGATACTTCCCTGAAAACCTGGGATTTTATAATAAATAGCCGGTCCATTGCCATGAACCCTCTCGTCTCTGACCATATCAGGGTACACTGCCTGTATCTGACGCAAAAGCTGCTCATTAGACACCATCTGTTCTTTTTTTCCAAAACCAATCGGCATCAACTCAATAAAACGCACATCTAATGCCAAATTCCTAGCCAGTTCCAACAGATTTCTCCATTCATCCTCATTTACTCCAGACTGCAGAACCGTATTGATTTTGACTGGAATTCCACTTTGCACTGCCATATCAATGGACTGCAGCACGGTCGCCAATTGAGGAAAACCTGTAATCTCCTCAAATCGCCGCTCTTTCCGTGTATCAAGGCTAATATTAACACCGTCTAGGCCTGCCGCAGTGAGTTGCGGCAGATATCGCCCCAACAAAATTCCATTGGTGGTCATTGTCACTTGCTCCACACCGTCCATCTGCTTAATAGAGCGAATCAGCTCCACACAGCCCCGCCGCACCAGAGGCTCACCTCCCGTGATTTTAAACTTTGTAATTCCGAGAGATACTGCCTCATGACACACTCTCTGAATTTCTTCAAAGGTAAGCAGCTCTGCCATCGGCAGCAATTCTACTCCCTTAGGCATACAGTATTTGCATCTCAAATTGCAGCGGTCCGTAATCGATATGCGCATATAATCAATTTCTCTTCCATGCAAATCTTTCATCTTTTATTTCATTCCTTCAATTCATATTCACCAGTGAGCAACTAACGTCATCTATTACCAATCCATTTTCATCCATGCTTGATCCATCTGCTCTTATCGGCTGCTGCATTTTCCAAAACCGCAATTAGGATAGGTGCAGACCTTGCAGTTTAAACACAATCCGCCCTCCCCTAGGTTATTCAAATCTTCGGCAGTCATTACCTCTCCCACCATCAATCTTGGCAACACCAAGTCAAAAATTGTGCGTTTTGAGTACATCGCACATCCTGGCAGTCCGATCACAGGTATATTGTCTTCATAATATGCCAATAAAAACATAGCTCCCGGCAGCACGGGTGCACCATAGCTAATTACATTGGTACCGGCGTTTTTGATCGCCAGAGGGGTGCGGTCATCTGGGTCCACACTCATTCCTCCTGTACAGATAATCATATCACAACCAACCGAAAGCAGACTTTGAATCGCCTCAGTAATCATTACATGGTCATCATTGCAGAGAATGTGACCACCTAACTCCACATCAAACTCCGATAACTTTTCCTCAATGACAGGCGTAAAGGTATCCTCAATACGATGATAATAGACCTCACTTCCTGTTGTCACAATGCCCACTTTCCTATGCTGATAAGGCAAAATTTGAAAAATTGGCTCATCACCGGCTGCTTCCCTGGCTTTCTGCATCTTACTCTCTTCAATGACCAGTGGAATGACACGAGTACCAGCTAACTTATCTCCCTTTTTCACAGGGAAGTTGCCATGACGACTGGCAATCATCATCTCACCGAGAGCATTCACTCTGCGAAGCTTTTCTCCATCTACCTTCAACACACCGTCACAGTCAGCAATTAACTCAATTTTTCCTTCTTTTACAGCAGACGGATGCATATTGGCACCCTGACAGATTTGACGCAAAATCTCTGCTGCCTCATCTTCATGGAGCATTCCCTCCTGCTTCTCCCAAACATATAAATTTTCCTTCCCCACTGACAACAGCACAGGAATATCTTCTTCTGTCACAATATGTCCCTTGCGGAATACTGCATCCTTCGTCACACCTTTAATAATCTGAGTAATATCATGACATAGTACATGCCCCACTGCATCTTCTGTTTTAATTAATTTCATCTTCAACCCCTCCATTTCTTCCAAAATAAAACTGAAAGCGCTCTTCTGTATACCTTTGAACATCATCCACTAATCTCTGATAATTTTCAATCAATTCCTTGCCTTCCTTCGTGAGCCGCGAACCGCCACCGCCCACACCGCCAATCCAACGCTCCACAGCTGGCACCCCCAGCTCACGGTTGACGTTTTTAACCATACGACTTCCCTTTGTGTAGGACATCTGCATCTGAGCACAGGCTTCCTGCAGTGAGCCCGTCTTCTCAATACGCCCAAGCAATTCATTTACACCCGGTCCAAGAAATTTGTCGTCACCACTCACCGTTATTTTAATTTTCGTGTGTACATGGTACTCCTTTTCTGCGGCATGATCTACCTCTGCGTCATTGTTATCCATTTCCTTCATACTTTCGATTCCTCCTTCCTATCATCATCTACTA
This sequence comes from Lachnospiraceae bacterium, assembly GCA_051879015.1. GTDB lineage: Bacteria > Bacillota > Clostridia > Lachnospirales > Lachnospiraceae > JBJELF01. The sequence continues at coordinate 40,945 of JBJELF010000105.1, read as the reverse complement.
CGCTGATTCTTATCATTAATTTCCCCCTTCCCTGTTTTTGAAACTGGAAGCAATTGTTTATAATCTTTTCGTATAATACCCAGCTCAAAAATCAGAATCCGTTCCTGCTTTCAAGAAAAGAATTCTGACTGAACCTTCCTACCTTCTTTTAATAAAAAACACTGGCAGACAGGTACGCATTCATGTTGTGCTCACCGCACTCCAAATAATGCCCAACGCCATCAGCCAGTATTTTACTTATCTTTCCCATAAAATTTATTGATAGATATCTATCATATATGGATACTTTTTCTTCACACTGCTGCCGTTATGCTTTACTTTTTCTGGGGAATTGGTTTGTAATGATTTGTATACCAAAGTGGAAGACCCATAAACACAATTCCGCCCAAGATATTGCCAAGTGATACCGGCAGCAGATTAGCAACCAAATAATTTTTAATATTCAGCATAGCCATCTGAGCTTCGCTGATTCCGTACTGCTCCATCGCTATCGCCACATAATCAGCATTTCCCTTTGCCAGTAGACCTGCAGTTATATAATACATATTTGCCACACAGTGCTCAAATCCAGCAGTCACAAAGAGCATAATGACAAAGAAAGATGCCAACAACTTGCCAGTTACATCTTTTGCACAGATTGCCATCAAGACTGCTCCACACACCAAAATATTACACAAAATACCCGACATCAAGGCCTTCCCAAAGGACAGTGTCGCTTTTCCCAACGCCAACTTAATCGTATATGCCCCCAACAGACCGTTGGAATAATCCCACTGTCCGCTGAAGGAAACCATGACCGCCAGAAGAGTTGCTCCCGCCAAATTTCCAAGATACACACAAATCAAGGCACGCAGACATTCTTTCAAAGAAATCTGTTTGCCAGAAACCCCCATCGCCATCAAACAATCGCCGGTAAATAACTCTGCCCCCAACAAAATAACCATCATCAATCCCACCGGAAAGACTGCAGCTGCAGTCAGCCGGGCTAACCCCACATTGGACACCGAATGAGCAGCCACGCTGCTGGCCGCCGCCCCCATACCAATCATCAAACCTGCAAAAATTGCTTTTCCAACCAAATCCACGGTAGGCATCGTAACTTTACTGCGGCAGTTTTCCGCGTACTTATCAAGTGCCTCTCGTATACTCAAACATCCCTCCATATTGACCATCCTCTCATTTGTCTGCCTTATGCTGTATATGTCAGCACAATGATGCTTTTTTCTTTAATATAGTAACATAAATAGCTATTTTTTGCAACTTATTTACACTGCTTGCTCCCATAAATTTCCTTCCTGCCACAACTCCTGGAAACTTCCATTTTTGATTTTACTCCTATGTTGATACGATTTCGATTCTTCCTTTCCATGCCTCTATTTTATTTCGTTATTTTTCGTTTTAAATTCATTTTTGTTCTATTTTTAATTATTTTTTATAAATTAATAAAATTTTTCCCTTGCTTTTTGGTATTTTTATTGATTTTTTCTTCATTTTCGATTATACTAACTCTAGTTCTCTACGAACTTTTGCGAAACTTTTTTTATTAAAATTCAGTCAACTGAACAGTTACACATTTTTAAAAGGAGGATCTCTATGAGCAAACTAGAACCAAGATACGCTGGAATACTGCTTCACGTATCTTCGCTTCCATCTCCCTACGGTATCGGAGATTTTGGCAGGGACGCCTACGAGTTTGTGGATTTTCTGGAAAAAGCTGGTCAAACTCTCTGGCAAGTACTTCCCTTAGGTCCCACCGGTTATGGTGACTCCCCTTACCAAAGTTTTTCCGCTTTTGCTGGTCAACCACTCTTCATCTCTCTGGATGATTTAGTCAAAGACCGTTTATTAAGTCCGGCTGACCTCAAAGATGTACCACACTTTTCTCCCGATTCTGTCGATTACGGCTGGGTATTGAAGTTTAAGACACCGCTCTACCATAAAGCCTACGACACCTTTAAAAAAGAACAAAGCAATCCTAATACCAATCTGCCCTTATTTTTGTTTACTGCCTTTGACCGTTTTTGTAAGGAACAGGCTGATTGGCTGGACGATTATGCTCTTTTCATGTCCGTCAAAGATTCTCAAAACGGCATCTGCTTTTTAGACTGGCCCAGCGAGCTCAGACATCCCACCCCAGAAAAAAAGGCAGAATTAATGCGAGAATTTGTGAGCGAAATCCAATATTATCAGTTCATCCAATTTTTGGTTCATCGTCAATGGATTGCATTAAAGACCTATGCCAATGAAAAGAAAATCAGTATCGTAGGCGATATTCCAATTTTTGTATCGATGGATAGTGCCGATGTCTGGGCACACCCAGAATTATTCCAGCTGGATGAAGATGGCTACCCAACTGTAGTGGCTGGAGTACCACCAGATTATTTCAGCAAGACAGGACAGCTCTGGGGCAATCCTCTCTATGATTGGGATTACCAGAAAACAACTGGTTATGACTGGTGGATGAAACGTATCAAAAAGCAGCTAACCATGTTCGATTACATTCGAATTGACCATTTTCGTGGTTTTGAAGCTTACTGGGCAGTGCCTTATAAGAGCAAAACTGCCATCAAAGGAAAATGGCGCCCTGGTCCAGACCATGATTTCTTCACGGCACTGACCCAACAGCTGGGCGAAGAACTGCCAATCTGGGCCGAAGATTTGGGCATTATCACGTCTAAGGTAGAGCAACTGCGTGATGATTTCAATCTGCCAGGCATGAAGGTGCTTCAATTTGCCTTCTCCAACTTAAAAGACAATAAGATTCTGCCTCAGCGTTTTACCACCACCAATTGTATTTGCTATACGGGTACTCATGACAATAATACGACTCGTGGTTGGTATGACTCTCTCTCCGAGGAATATAAGAACCGTATCCGCATTCACATGAACTCAGATGGCTCCAACATTGCTTGGGATATGATTCGTACAGCTCTGAGCACTACTGCCAAGTACGCCCTTTACCCTATGCAGGATTTACTGGGGTATGGCTCGGATTGTCGTATGAACACACCATCTCTATCCTCAGGAAACTGGCAGTTTAGGGTCCGCAAAGAAAATTTCAATGATGGTTTGGCTGGCTACCTGCGTATGCTGACCGGACTCTTTGGACGTTTGCCGCAGACTGCCGATGAGGACGATGAGGACGACGAAGAAAATAAAATGGAAAACACTCTCGATTTAGAAGATGAAGATTTAAGCATAGAAAACTAAATTTCATCAGAACAACATCAGCGAGACTAGAACAGGACAATTCAAATAGGTCTGTGCATAAAATGCACAGACCTATTTGAACGGTTGCAGTACATCTGCATATACAACCGATAAAATATCCTTATTAATCAGTCGAAATACACGCGGTTCGGAATGATGTCATAAATTGCTTTCACCATTTCTTCATTCATTTCCAATAAAATACGCTGTCGCTCTCCATAATACATTACATACACATGATCACTCGTCTTTCGATTTTTTGCCGTGAAATCATACTGTTTTACGCTTTCCTTGCCATAGCTCTCCAGTCGTCTTGAGCCCCAAGGTGCCAAGATTTTTGCACTCTCCAACTGAAGTGTAGCCACATGCTTTCTTTTCGAGCGCCCTGTAATACGGTCAATCGACAATTCCTTCTCCAGATAAAGATACTCATACTCCAGCGATGTGTTTCGGAACACAAAATATCCAAAAATGGCAAAAGCCAATCCGATTAGGAACATAATGATATTCATTGTCAGTGAAAACAGCAAAAAACTAAAAATTGTCATAAATACAGCCACAAATCTTGTCAGGTTGTCCAACCAGCTTCTTTTTCGAGTAACCAAATATTCTACATACGTATCCATTGCATTTCCATCCTATCTTATCCTATTCTTTATCCTCATGATATCCTTCTACTCACGTCTGATGATGCCTACAAAGCAAACATATCCTATCTTAAACTATCGTACACTCTCAACAGCTCACCCACACTCCATGCCTGAGCAAAACAACCCTTAGATGCGACAGGATTAGCTCCATCGTAAATTTCCGGCAATTGTCCAATGCATCCTTCTCGCAATGCAGGCTCTAAGACCTCTAACTGCTGCTGGACCACTGCCTTCGCCTCCGCACTATGATGATGGACTTTTAAGTAAGCCAGATAATATCCACCCAATGGGAAAGTCCAGACCGTCCCCTGATGATACGCCAAATCACGTTTCAACATTGGTCCGCCATAAAAGCCATGAAACTGCTCATCCTCCATATCCAACGTGCGAAGTCCCACTGGTGTGTACAACTTTTCAAATACCGTTTCCACAACCTGTTCCTCCTGCTCCTGTGTCAGCAATGAAAATGGCACCGAGACCGCCCAAATTTGATTACAGCGAATTTGCTCATCCGCAGAAGTTCCCGAAATCACATCCTTTAAGCAATGATATTCCTCGTTCCAGAATAACTTCTGAAAACTTTCCTTTGCCACACTTGCCATTACACCATAATTCTTTTTCGGTATGACCTTCAATTTTTGGCTAAATTCCTCCATCATCTTTAACGTATTATACCAATAAGCATTAATTTCCACAGGCTTGCCATGACGGGGAGTCGGCAAGATATCTCCCACACGCACATCCATCCAAGTCACTTGATCCAAGCCTTCGCCCGCCACAATCAATCCATCGGTATCCATGTGAATGTTGTAGTCGGTGCCTTTTTCGTACCAGTCTACAATATCTTCCATAACAGGATAAGCTTTGGCGAGGAGCTCCAAATCATCCGTCTTTTTTACATAATCATAGACAGACAACACAAACAGCAGCGCCGCATCCACTGTATTATAGCGGGGTGCCTGTTTACCCTCTGGAAAGAGATTCGGCATCAATCCCTTGTCGCAATAAGCCATAAAAGTCTCAAAAATACTCTTTGCCGCCTCATATTGTCTCGTCGCCAAACAGCAGCCTCCCAACGCAATCATCGTATCCCGTCCCCAATCCTCAAAAAATGGGTATCCCGCTAAAATGGTTTTGCCTCCAGTAGATTCTTTCTCTGAGATAAACTGATGTGCTGCCAAGGTCAATGTTTTTGCTCTCTCATCCTTAAAACCAGCTTTTTCAAGCAGATTGCAGCGTTCTTCCACAACAGTCTGCAAAATTTCTTCCATGGCCGGCAGTGCTTCTTCCATACCATAAACGATTTCCAGCACATCCTTCCCGCCTGCTTTCACGCAGAAAGAAATTTTATGATTGACGGCAGTTCTGCCCATTTCTCTGCGACCATCCGGCTTGTCATAGGCATAATACAATTCCTGGAATGTCAGTGCTACTTCTTCCACCTTACCATTAGTCTTATAATACAACACCTGATCATTGGAATTAATTTGCTGCTTTGACCATGTAAATTTCTGCGTTTCTTCCAATAAACTTCCTTTTGGAACAAATTCCAAATGAGGAGAAACCTCAAGAACCACATCTTTTCTGCTGCGATTTGTAATCTCATAAGAAATACCCACTGTATTTTTTCCAGGCATCAATGCAATTTTTCGCACCACATTGACTCCCTCAGCAATATAAGTCCACTCTGGATAATGGGAAAATGCAAACAAAGACTGTGCCAGATAGCCGTCTTCTCTCCGGCTGTGATCTACATAATCTTGGCTGGAGAGAAACTGCATCTTCTCTCCCACATGCAGTATTTCTGTCAAATGATGAATCATGTTGTAGCGAAAATTCGGTGCGTGAATACAAGCCATCAAAACAGCATGATCATTTCGGCTGGCTGATGCCGTCATCGTCAAGGAACTGAATCCTCCCAACCCATTGGTCATCAAATAACAATTTTCTTCTCCACGCTCAAAGGTTGCCCAATCTTGTTTGCCAAATAAGTATTTCATACTCTATTTCCTCCCCAACAGCAATCCGCTGTATGCACCAGCCTGCACCTCACTAAAATCCGAAACAGGTACGCAGCAATCCGCCACTACGCCATCTGCTAGAATACACCAATCGCCTTCCGGCAATACCACCGAATAAACCTCGGCAGAAGCATTATATACAAGCAATAGTTCCTTCCAGGTATCTGCTTCCTCTCCTACATGATTATCCACCGTAAAGGAAACCACGCCATCTCTGCAAACCTGTCGATTTTTGATACGCTGTTTTGCCTCCTCTGACTTATCGTACAGCCCTGGCAATTTCTTTCTCAGAGAAATCAATCCTTTATAATATTCTACCAAATCAGCTCTCTCCACCGTCTGTTTCCAGCGCAGACGATTTAACTCTGGTGATGACTGATACGAATTTTCCTCACCCAACTTAGAACGGCCAAATTCCTCACCAGCTTGCATAAAAGGAACTCCCTGGCTGGTAAAATAGATGAATGCTGCTAATTTATTGGCTGCAGTCACATCAGCATAGGGCTTCAAATATTCCTCTTTATTTCCTTCTTCTGGACGTCCATGCATACTAATAAGCAATTTATCCCAGAGAGTCAGATTGTCATGGGCAGATACATACTGAAGAATCTGTCCGCAGCTGTGGGGCTGATATCCATAATCTCCATCACACCAACCATTGGTCATCTTCAGAATTTCATCTTCTACACCATGCTCTCCGCTGACAAAACCACACTGTCTCTCTTCAAATACATGTCCTTTAATAGAATCTCTCGTGTCATCACAAAATACGCCCACGCCATTGTCCAACAGATGAATATTGGACTTCAATGCCGGATGAGTTCCCTCCTCCATGGGTGATTCACCCGCTCTCCAAGGTTCTCCATAGAGCAGAATTTCTCCCTTGCCAAAAGTCTCATCCAACTCTTTGCGTATACGGTTCATCAGTTCGACCGTCAACAGTCCCATCAAATCAAAGCGAAATCCATCTATATGATACTCTTTTGCCCAATACATAACCGAATCGGCAATAAAATTATCCACCATCGCTCTGCCGCTGGCAATGTCATTACCACAGGCTGAACCGTTAGAATAACTTCCATCTTCCATAGTACGGTAATAATATCCGGGTACCATGCGTCCAAATGTAGTATCCGTATTAAAGGTATGATTGTAAACTACATCCATAACCACTCTCAATCCATGCTGATGCAGTGCCTGGATCATTTCCTTACACTCCCGAATACGTACGCTGCCATCCTTCAATTCTGTCACATAGGAACTCTCTGGAATATTGTAGTGGACTGGATCATAGCCCCAGTTAAACTCCAGTTTTTCTCCTGCATGATTTACGTAGGCCCAATCATAAAATGGCAGAATTTGAACATGAGTTACCCCCAAATCTTGGATATAAGCTAATCCAGTGGGATACTCCTTCTGCGCTGGCTCCACCGTAAAAGCCTTAAACTTTCCACGGAATTTCTCTGGCACACCACAATCTGGATCATGAGAAAAATCTTTCACATGAAGCTCATAGATAATCTGCTCCGCCTGCTTCTCCGGAGCCTTATCTTCCTCAAAGCCAACTGGATTTGTTTTCGCCAAATTTACCACCATACTGCGTTCTCCAGTTGCATTGCAAGCTCTGGCATAAGGATCTCCTGTCAGCATTTCCCCATGTTCAAAGGTTACTAGATAATCATAATAAAAACCATGCCAGTCTCCTTCCAGCTTTGTCTGCCAGACTCCTCTGTCACCAGACTTCAGCTCTTTTGCCTCATAACAGCTTGTCTCTCCATCCGCATATAATCGCAGCTCTACTTTCTTTGCCATCGGGCTCCAAACCTTGAAAACGGTTTCATCGGCATGACAGACCGCACCCAAATCTTTCCCATCATAGGAAAACTGTTCATCAAACGTCTTTGTGTAGGTGATCTTATCAATGTTTTTCATGCTATTCTCCTCATTATCTCTATTATAGTCATTCCACAATACTTCTATGAAAGTATTCTTATTCATCATTATTTTACTTGTTCGATTAGTCTTGATCAGCAGCACTCTGGACTGATTATAAAACATAAATCTATATTTATTAACTAGTTAGAATCAGATAAAAGTTCCATTAACTCAAGACAGTCGGATTTCACCGCAGTGAAATCCGACTGTCAAGGAGCTAGCCACAAATCTAGCAGCAAATCATCCCTTGACGGCACCAGCCACGCCTTCTACATAGCATTTCTGAGTCATCAAGAACAAGATTGCGATAGGAATAGAAATCAATACACAGCCTGCATAAAATTGTGTATAATAGTATTCTACGTATTCCTTCTCAAGCATAGTCCATAGACCAATGGCAATCGTGTAGTACTTGGTATCATTGCCCATGATAACCTTTGCAAAAATGTAATCTACCCAAGGACCCATGAAAGTAGTCAGCAAAGTATAAGTAATAATTGGCTTAGAGAGCGGAATCGTAATACGAATAAAAGTATCCCACTTGGTCGCACCATCAATATAAGCAGCCTCATCAATACTCTTTGGAATGGTGTCAAAGAAACCCTTTGCCATATAGAATCCTAAGCCTGCACCTCCAGAATACACCATGACAAGAGCAACCTGTTTTAAAACACCAGTCTCCAACATACCGAATCCCTTTAAGATGTAATACACTGCAATCATAGACATAAAACCAGGGAACATACCCAAAATCAATGCAATGTTCATAAAAGTTTTTCTCATCTTAAAGCGAAGACGGCTCATTACATAAGATACACAGAGTACAAAGAATGCTGCAATAATCGTACTGAAAATCGCAATAATCAAGGTATTCCAGAACCATCTTACAAAGTCAATCTGACTATTGCTGGTCACTAAATTCACATAATTCTGCAGCGTAAATCCTCTTGGCCAGATATAGCTCTTATAGGAACCACCCTCCGCACGGAAAGAAGTAAGCACAACGTAGAAAATTGGAAGTACCCAAATCACACTGAGAATGGCAAGTAAAATATGACACAACGTATCAGTAATTATTCTTTTTGTTTTCATTATTGGAACGCCCCCTCATCTTTATACGAACCGGTATGTCGGTAAGTGATTAACGATATTGTTGCCAGAATAATGAACACCAAAATACCAATAACTGCACCTAAGTTGTAGTCCTTCTGGGTGATTGTCAGGCGATACAGCCATGTTACCAGCAAGTCCGTCTTACCTGCATAATAATAATCCAGGGAATCAGGTCCACCGCCGGACAGCAGGTAGATAACATTGAAGTTATTGATATTTCCAGTGAATGATGTAATCAAGTTTGGTGTCATGACAAACAACATGTATGGCAGGGTAATCTTCCAGAAAATCTTTGGTGCGCTTGCACCGTCAATCTTAGCTGCCTCATACAAGTCAGCAGGAATATTCTGCAAAATACCTGTGGTGGACAACATAGTAAATGGCACACCAATCCAAATATTGATACAGATGATGGTAATCTTTGCATAAAGTGCATTGGTAAAGAATGGAATGGACTCGGTCGCTCCAATCAATCCAAAGTCTCTCAATAATACATTGACAGGACCATTTGCATTGAAAATAGTTCTCATACTAAGCAAAGTTACAAACTGTGGAACAGCAACAGAGAGAACGAACATAAATCTCCAGAATCCCTTTGCCCTGGTACCTTTTCGGTTAATTAACAGCGCCAACAACAATCCTAACAGATAACAGCTGACAGTAGCGCAAACTGCCCAAATTAAAGTCCATCCCAGTACTGGCCAGAAGGTACCAGCCAACTTACTTCCAGAAGCAAACAAATTCTTAAAGTTCTCTAATCCAACCCAATCGAATAAAGCTCCCGGTGGCTGATGCAAATGGTCATAGCTAGTAAAAGCAATTAAAATCATGAAAATCAATGGTACAATGGTAAAACACAAAATACCAATGATTGGCATAGCCAAGAACATTGCATGAAGATTCTCTTCCAACAAGGATTTCAAATCATCACGAAAACTCGGCACTGGCATTCCCTTTTCCTTGCGGAACTGTGTACAAAAAGCACTCTTTCCGGACATACACGCTGCGAAAATAATCGCAATTGTAAATACAAAAAATACAACGCCGTACAACAAACACAACATGGAGTTATCTCCAGCTACATACTCCCATACACCAGTAGCCTCATTATAGACTTCCTGCTGCTCTGCGGTTCCTAATGTGATAAAGTTCTGTACAGAACTGATACCAGCGGCAAAGAAATATACAATATATGCAATTTCAATTGCCAAAAAAATCAGACCTCTGACAATCTGTTTATTAATAATATTCCCCAGACCAAAGATGAAAAAAGATAATCTAGTAATCAGGTTACCATTTGTCCAACAATAACCCACCGATGCCTGACTGGGCTTACGTATTATCTGCTGCACTGCTTCTTTTTTCTTAAAGATTTTCATATAAAGCCCCCTCTCGAATCAATCAGACGATAAACATTGCTCAGCGGAAAACAGACAGAATTTTCACGGTTTCTGTCTGCTCCGCTTCAAACGTATTAAAAAAGAAAGACAATTATTCTGCGGTCATAGCTGCAACAAAGTCGTTCAATTTGGACTGCACATTGTCCTTTGTAATAACACCACTTCTGATTTCGGTAGGGATTGCATTTGCATATGTCCAATATCTAGCACTGAATACAGAGTTAGTAGGCTGTGCCACACTGCAGTTGTTGGACTCAGCTACGATAACTGCTGCCAATTCATTGCTGGTAACCACTTCGTTTTGGCTCGCGGTTTTATTGGTAGGTACCTGAGAAGACTTCTCAAAACGGAGCAGCTGATTCTCTTCATTGCCAAGGAAAGCAGCGAAAGCAACAGCAGCTGCCATATTCTTAGAATGAGCATTTACGCCAATTGCCTTGGAGCTGTAGAAGCCAAGCAACTGATAGTCATTTCCATCTGGATTAAAAGTAGGAATAGTAGCGATACCAAGGTCATCACCCAAAGCATCCTTGTACATATCATAGTTCCAAGAACCATCAAACCAGCATCCCAGTCTATGGTCAGCAGCCAACTCAGATACAGCAATTTCGCCATCATATGCACACTTAGGATTATTAATCAAATCAATCAGATAATTGGTAACTGCAACGCCAGTCTCATTGTTCCAATCTACGCCGGCAGACAAATCCTTTCCAGATTCACCAAACACGCTCAAGCCAGCGCCATAGTAATAAGCGCCCAGTTTCCAGCCACCAGCAGACTCAAAATAAAAATTATATACATTATCGGCAGTATCTTTTGCCATAATTTTCTCAAGTGAAGTAATATCATCCTCATCCATGATAGTCTTATCATAGAATAGGAAGAAAGTATTATGTGTAAATGGAATTCCGTACAAAGCATCGTCAATCATGACTGTGGAATATACGGTCTCATCCATTGTAGATTTTACCATCTCTTCAGCAGAACCGCCCAGACGTGCAATTGCACCTGCCTCCTGCATAGGGATAGTCTGGTCAGATGAAAACATAAATACATCAGCAGCTGCCTCTACATCTTTCAGTACAGACTCCTGACACTTATCCTCACCGACAATTTCTGTTACCCAAGTAATGTTGTATTCTGGATGCTCAGCCTGGAAAGCAGCCTGCTGCTCAGCCATAATACCAGTCTCAACCTGATTTTGTGGACACCATACCTTCAAGGTGATATCCTGAACTTCTGTGCTTCCACCCTGAGTGCCGCTCTGTGCACCTGTTGTAGAATTGTTGTTCCCATCATTTGATGAGCTGCATCCTGCCAATAAACTCATTGCCATAGCAGTGACCAGTACAGGTGCAAGAAACTTTTTGATTCTCATAATTATTGTCCTCCTTTGATTTTTCGTAAAGTTTCGGTATTTTTATGATAGCAAATTTCATCAAATAAATCAAGCACATTTTTTCAAAAAAATGCGTTTTTTTTTATTTTTTTTATGGATTTTTTCCTGACCAAACAACCATTCTATTGTTTTTTTCATTCATCTCCAACAGTATCGATTAGAAACATTGCGAAATTTTAGATATTTTATGATTTCGCTCCATTGCTTTTCCATCAAAAATATGCTATTATATGCTAACATAAAAAAAATGGAACCTAATGAAACATAATGAAACATTTTGATAATAATAAATCGCACACAAAGCGACCATTTTGCTTGGTCAGCAGCATTATATATTTTTACAGAAGGGAACTACTTACTCATGGCTACTATGCACGACATCGCCCAAAAATTGGGTATATCTAAAGGCACAGTTTCTAAAGGGCTAAACAATGCCAGCGATATCAGTGAAGATATGCGAAAAAAAATACTGGAAACCGCTGTGGAGCTAGGCTATGTCCATAAACGTCTCCAGAAAAAAGAGCAGGCACTCTGTATTCTAGTTGCAAATATGGACTATGATTCACCAAATTCCTTTGGCTATGATATCATACTTGGTTTCAAACAAATGGCTGCACTAGACAATTGGACTATCGACGTCTATTCCATCAACGAGACATTCCAAAAAGAACATCCCTACGGAGTCTTTATGATGGAACATGGATATCAGGCTGCCTTCATTCTCGGACTCTCACTGATTGACCCTTGGATGAAAGAATTAAAAACAACTAACTTTGCCACCGTTTTATTTGACAACTATATCGCAGACAATCCTCACATCGCCACTGTTGGCTGTGACAGCCAGGAGGGCTTCAATTTAGCCATCAAATATTTAAAAGAGCAGGGACACACTAAAATTGGTCTTATCTCAGGTCCCTTGGAATCCTACATTTTAAAAGCTCGCTATCAAGCCTATCTCAATGCTCTGGAAAAATATGGTCTGACTTACCATGAAGATTATGTTGGTCTTGAATATTTTGTCGCAGAATCGGCTAGAACATACGTGCCAAAATTGTACAAACTTGGAGTGACAGCCATTCTCTGCTCTCATGACCTTCGTGCCCTCGCCACTTTGACAGAATGTCATGACCGCGGCATTCGCGTACCCGAAGAAATCAGCATTATCGGCTTCGATGATCTGCCAATTTCTGCTCATGCACCAATTCCGCTGACAACCATTCGCCAAGACCGCATTTCTCTGGGAAAATGTGGATACTATGCCATTACCTGCCTTTTAAATAATGTAGCGATTGGCTCTATTCTGCTGCGCGCACCTTTGGTGGTGAGAGAATCAACTGGTACAGCAACAGAGCGAGAAGTCCTCATAACAACAACTGATGATAACGAAAATCACAAAACAAAACCATTTGAACCAAACAAAGAACTGCAAAAAAATGAAATGAACGTAAAAGATCAAACATCCGAACTATTTGCGCGTGCAGAAGCCGCAGTTACAGTCGATAAAGCAATTGATACCAGTGAACTACCCACTGCCTAATATCCAAAGAACACAGGACGCAGTGAATTTTCTGCCTGTTCTTATATAAAAAGTAAACTAGCGCACGCCTATGCGTGCGCTAAAATCAATTCTCTTACTTTCCAGAAGTCCCCATCCATCACACGATAGGTGGCAGGTTCCAATCCCGTAATCTGAGGCGAAATTGCCGTATGGATATATAAACTGTCCATTCCTACCATGTTGGCGCCAGCGATATCCGCACTCTCGTCATTTCCAATCATGATACATTCCGTCGGATTTAAATGATAGGTCTTCAACAATTTTTCAAAAAACTGTCTTGAGGGCTTTTTTACTCCCTGCTCAGACGAAATAAAAATCTCATCAAAATATTTAGTCAGTCCTAACATCGCAATCTCAGGACGAGTGAAATCTGACTGTGCATTGGACAGCAAATAGACTCCCTTATGTCTGTCACGCAGTTCTTGAAGAAATTCCTTTACTCCATCATAGCAGCGCAAATATTCTCTCGATAATGCCCGAAAAATCATAGCGGTCATACGTGCCTGTATCTCCTCGCAGGAAACACCCTTCTCTTCATAAAGACGGGCAAACAGCTCTGTCATATTTGGCTCCAGATAGTCATTCTCTCCAACTGCCTCATGCTCTAACACTCGCAGACGCTGCTCCAACTCCTTGTCCTTATAGGCAGCCCCAAACGCTGCATAAAGTTCAGTCATCTTTTTCCAAAGATATGAATTACTCTCGTCCGTCCGAATATCCGCCAACGTGCCATAAAAATCAAAAATATAATTTTTATACATACCAATCCTCCCCAGTACTTTCATCAATCGGATCTTGTTTGATTATCCCACTTGCATTGATAAATGTCAATGGGGATTCCGAATGACAAATCAGACAATCCCTGCTATAATAAAACCATTCATCACTTGATTTTCCCCAAAATGATATGTCAATTTTGACAGAAAGGAGCAATCTTAAACTTTTATGAAAATTGTTATTGCAATTGATTCATTAAAAGGAAGTCTAACTTCCATGGAAGCAGGACAAGCTATTGCTGAAGGTATTTACCGTGTACAACCCAAAGCAGAAGTATTCGTTCGTCCGCTTGCAGACGGCGGGGAAGGAACAATGGACGCACTTGTATCCGGCATGGGCGGTATTTTGCAGACCGTTTCTGTGTTCGATCCACTTGCTCGTCCCATTTCGGCACAGTACGGAATCCTCAGCGCAAGCCAGACTGCTATTATTGAAATGTCTGCCGCCGCAGGTATCACTCTTGTGTGCGATACCGAACGCAACCCGGAAAACACAACTACTTACGGTGTTGGACAGATCATAAAAGATGCTATCCGTAAAGGCTGCCGCAATTTTATCATCGGCATCGGCGGCAGTGCCACCAATGATGGAGGCATTGGAATGCTGCAGGCACTCGGATACGAATTTCTCGATGCCCAAGGAAAACCACTTGCCTTCGGCGCAAAGGGACTGGAGCATCTTCACAGCATCAAATGCGAAAAAGCAATGCCTGAACTCCAGGAGTGTGTGTTTTTGATTGCCTGCGACGTAACCAATCCACTGTGCGGGAGCAATGGCTGCAGCGTCGTGTATGGCCCGCAAAAAGGTGCTTCCCCTGCTTCTATTGCACAGATGGACAAATGGCTTTCCCATTATGCTGCTCTCACAAAAAAAGTATACCCACATGCCGACCAATCTCTTCCAGGGTGTGGGGCCGCCGGCGGTATGGGTTTTGCCTTTCTTTCTTATCTTAATGGAAAACTAGAGAAAGGCGTAGAATTAATCTTAAAAGGAACAAATTTAGAAGAATACATCAAAGATGCTGACCTCGTGATTACGGGTGAGGGACGTTTGGATGCTCAAACAGTCATGGGAAAGGCCCCCATCGGAGTGGCTGCACTTGCCAAAAAATATCAGAAACCCGTTTTTGCCTTTGCTGGAAGCGTGAGCAAAAATGCTGTAGAATGCAATCAACATGGAATCGATGCTTTTTTTCCGATTCTGCGCAGCATCTGCAGTCTAGAGGAAGCCATGAATCCCCAACAAGCCAAAGAAAATTTATCAGACACAGCAGAACAGGTAATGCGTGCCTGGTTATGTTCAAGACCAATTGGACTGCAAGCCTCCAAATAATCATGCCAAATTCAAAAGGTCATACATTTCCTGCTTGCACAAAAATGTATGACCTTGAAGGTATGTTCCTTTTCTATTCAATTGCGTCTCGTTTTATAATAAAAGATATACTGCTGCACAATTCCAGCCTCTTGTCCATATTCTTCAAAGAGATTTTTTCCCTCAAACTCTTCCTCTATCACACGTGCAATCCATACATCAATCGGTACTCTTGCAGTCCTGCCATAACCAAACAGTGCTATGCAATTAGCAACCTTCTTTCCCACACCATACACCTTCAGCAGTTCCTCAAAGAGTGTTTCATCTTCCTCCCCTGCAATCTTATCCAAATCCAATGCCCCTGACAACACTAATTCAGCAGCAGACTTAACATACGGCACCCGATAGCCTAGACTGCATTCCTTTAATCCTTCCTCTGTCGCCTGTGCCAACTCTTCAGGGGTAGGAAAGGCATATACCGTTTCATATTTTGTCAAAATAGCCGTGCCGTAGTTTACTGCGAGTGCATCGACTGACTTTGCGATAGCAGGCATATTTTTTCTCTGTGAAATGATAAACGTAATCAGCATCTCCCACGCATTTTGATGAAGAATGCGAAGACCACGTCCTGCCTCCATCGCCTTCTGCACAAAGGGATGTCCTTCCTTCGTGCGCTCCCGCAGTTCTCGATAATTTCTCTTTAAGTCAAAATAATTTGTCCAAAATTCATCCCACTCTTCCTGTGTACAACTCACTGCATAATGCGTTTCGTCCAATTTTTGGATATAAAGTACATATTGCCCAGTAATAAATCGGTACATTCCATTTTTAAAATGTCTTGCACGGAAACATTGACCGCAATTAGAAATTTTTTCCAAGTCAAAATCATCCTCTATGTCTATCGTGATGCCTTCTAATCTCTCTTCCACATTTTACCCCTCATTTATTCATCCCTTTCTTTAGGGTTCTGAACACAATACTACTTACAAATTTCATCAATCCATACAAATAGCTCATCCAAATCATAATCTCCACTGTGCGGCAATCCCCACGGCAAATGATAATCTACTTTACATCCTACCTCCTTTAAACATAAAGTTAAAAGGGCAGAAATCGCCAATGCCGTATCTCGGTCACAGCTGCCATGGCGAATACGCCAATATGGTGCCTTCTTTGCCAAATCATCTGCAATATAATTCATGGGATTCATCATGCAAACAACTTTGGTATCTGCCATCGGGCCAGCGACAGTACTATTTTGATAGCTATAGACTGTGAAATGCAATCGCTCCGTATCTTTTGTTCCAAATTCATCATTTTCCGGACTGTTCAAATCCAATGCATCAAAGGCAGGCGCATTTTTCATTCTCGTAATATCACGTACATAGTTTTCAAAATTCATCTCCACAGCCTTTCTTGATTGTATTATGAGCCATGGTTTATCGGACAAATCCATTCCTCTATCAAGAGCACGCTGAGCAGAAACAAGCACCTGCTGCTTGACATAATCCTTAAACGAACCATCACCATTAGCATCCAAGGTCAGTACATTCCCCTTTTCATCCTTCAACTGCAAGGAATTGACATAGGCAGGAAACATTTTTGCTTCCTCTTTTGAGACATGGATTTCAGCCTCGCTCATATGACCATCAACAGGTGTAAATTTTGGTCTTCCACCCTCTGCCATGGACATTTTCATCCTGCGAAACTCATATACACCATCAAACTGCCACTCATACGCCATGTCCGCATGGTCCAAATTGGTAATGGGACAATAGCAAGATGCAGCAAAAATTTTGTCGGACGTATCCGCTGCTCCAAGTTTCTCTAAATAAGGAAGATAATCAGGATGATCTCCCGTAGCTCCTACCAACGAGGACAGTGCCCCACCTGCACTCGTGCCATTCGTAATAATTTTTTCCACATCCCCCGGAATTTTATTCGCAATTAAGCGAAGAAAACGCACAGCAGCCTTCATATCTATAATCAAAGCTGGTGCTTTTCCTATGTTGACTCCCTCTGCATTTTTCAATGAACGACCGCGAATGGCCGGTGCTGCGACCACATAACCATGCTCTAAGGCAGCAAACACTGCATTGATTTGTCTTGGTCCAAAACGATTATATCCTGGCTCAGCTGCCTCTCCCGGCATATAGCCGCCCACCATATTTGGCATAAAAATTGGAGCAGTCTCTGCAGTATATCCCTGAATGCTGCCTCCATGATAATACACCTCTGGCACAAAAATATTCATGCACTGATGGCTCACATCTACCGGATGTTCCACGTAAACAATATTGTAAAAAGCGCGAAAAGTAATCCTTCTGCCCTCCAATTCCATTTTCTTCTCTTGATAATTATTTTCATTAAATTGCAGCATACTTCTTACCATCCCTTCATCAAATTAAAATACTTGACCTTCTTTTCATGATTCATCAATTTAAGATAACAAATATTTTCTCCATTAAGCAAATACTGAAAATTGCACAAAGCTATCCTACTAAGCTCAGTACATCTTCCAAAAACATTCTATTATGAATGGACTGATATAATGCTGTTATCTATTCTTCACGAATCTTTCTTTTGAAATACGGATAACATTCTTCAAACATGCGTCTGCCTCAGTTTTTCCTCTTTTTCCTGACATCGGGGACGCTCCTATTCGGAAGCATGCAAAGACTTTTTTTTATAAACATAACCAAGTTTTAAGATGGCCTTGCGCACAGTCTGTGAACGAATCATCTCATTCATCTCCGTTCTTGTATAAATTTTTAAAGTTTTGTAAAGCAAATACTATAGAAAGACTTAAAAATGAAATACTTAAAGGATACGCTGCGCTGAGATATCCTACAGTGATAGTTTGGCAAGAGGCAATTTCATTATAAGAGATACCAGCAATTAAAACGAAAAGGCTTAAATATATAGCAATTAAAACTAGGAGTTTTGCAGCCTGCTCTTCTGTACGAAGTTCCTTATTTATTATAAAACAAATAATCATATAAAAAAAAGCAATATGTCCTAATATTGTAAATATACTTCCCAAAAACTTGTATGCATATGAAATATGATTCAAAAGAGAGACTGTATGAGCATAACAATTCATTTCTTGGTCTGTGCATAATTCTGTATGTACAAGTAAATTGTTTGTCATTTCTTCAAATCGATTATTTAATTCTTCAGATGATAATTGACTGTCAATTAAATCAATATCACAATTTGTATAGGAAAATACAAATCCAAGTGCTTCTAACATGGTAGGAAAAAGTGATTCTATATATCCGTCATGTAAGGGAGGCATCAATGCAGAAGGCATTTTAATTCCTTGCTGAAGTTCACCATTTTGAATTGCTGTATTAAGTTCCTCATAAACTTGAGTATAAAAGTTCTGAGATGATTGGAGAGTATTATGATACCCTGCCATAGCTGCTGCTTCTCGAAAACACCATAAGAACCATCCATCTTCTACTTCACCGCCCTCTGGATGTCGACCTACAGAACTCCAAAAGTCCCATATTTGATCAAAGTATGGACTCAATTCTGCAAGTGCATCGCTGTATTGATATAAATGTTCTAGTTTTTCTTTTGTTACCGAGACATACTGAGGAAGTTCATCACCCGTATCAGCTGACATAATACTTTGTAAAGCTCTTGGAAATGCCCCTTCGCTGAATTCATTGACAATGGGAACTCCGTATACCTTGGCATTGATACGTGAAATACCAAAAGAACAAATCGTAAGAGAACAAAAAGGTAGTATAATGAAAAACATTTTTTTGCAGCGTTCTTTCCAACTTTTCTTTAACATAATTATTAGAACTATCATGGTAATAGCAAATACAATCATAAATGGCATAATCCAAAACGAGTCTTCTCTGGTAAACCAAAAAAATACAAAACCAAAACTTCCCCATAATGAATAAGGAAGCATTTTACAAACCCCTTGTTTGTAGCGCAAAAATAGCCCGAACATTCCGCCAAAAATCATAAGTACTTGACTTGGAGAAAGGCCATTGCGATATACACGAAGAATGACATATTTATTAGTAAATTCTGGATTAAACAGCAAAATACAATAGATTATCAATAAAACAGTTGTATTTTTAATCAGCGGACGTATTGCTAAAAGAAAAATCAGAACAGAAATTATCCAAAGGAGTATAAAAAATGTGGTCATTTTTATACCAGTTATGGAGCAAAATGCCAGACATAGAGGAAAGGAAATTCCTTTTACTAAGATATTCTGATTATAGGGACCTAACCATTCTAAATTAGATAAATACCAAGCATTATTTACCATTAGAGCATCATCATAAGAGGCAGAGACGATACCCCATATAGGTAGAAACTGAGCTGTAAGAATTCGTAAGATGGTTAAAAAAATACTGATTGTTAAAAATATAGTTGTAAGTCGTTTTGTATTCATTTAATTTAATTGCCCTTTAATAATAAAAATCAAAAAATTAGGTTGAATAATTGTTATAATTTTATCACATAAAGCGTACATTGACAAGGATTTTTTAATCCGTTCTTTCATTGTTACCGTCATCTTCAGGTTGAAACTGAGTTAAGTTCGTAATGTCTCAATCCACTTTCCATTTTATTTTTTCTATCATTCTTCAATATAAGAAAAGGTTGTCCCCAAAGCTAGCGGTGCCACCGCGCTCAAGCCACTTTGCGTCCGCACACCAACTCCGTAGACCTTTCGATGCTTCTCCAACATTTCCTCTGTTGTCAAATTAAAATAATCATGCTGAAAAAAAGGAATATTTTGGTCATCCCAGGTGAGATCTACTTCATACCAGTCATCATCTGCTATTTCATTTCCATTATCTAAGTAGATAAGATTCCATGCATGATTTAATTCCTCGCTTTCAATATACACAGACATAATGCCACACTGACCTAAAAGATAACTATAGGCCTGCACATATCCGCTGCAGACTGTCTTTCCCTTCAACAAGGCCTCATAAGCATTTCCTACAGAAGCATCCGCCTGAGCTGCTGCCTCATTATCATACTCAACTCGCTCCAATAGAACATCATGGAGTGCAAGAGCAATCTCAGCCTGCGACTTCGATAAATCAATCTGCGACAAGATTTCCGATGCCGCTGCCTCCAACTCCGCCTTCATCTGCTGCCATTGTCCATAATCCGAAACACTGGGCTGTCCCGCGCTCACCTCCACAATTCGATTTTCTCCATTTAGACTTTTACGATAATGATACTGTACGCTCTGTTCATACCAAAAAATCTCTGGATGATCCGAGAACACAGCGCTGACAGCAGTCATTATCCCATCTTCCGAGACATCTACCTTGGCATAGAGTGGCTCAGTCCATCCAGTCTCTGGAATAACTGTCGTGCTCAGATAAGCCTTATAAATTTCCTGCTGTTCCTGTGTCAGAAACGTATAAGCAATCCCCGTCTCTACAGTTTCCTGCACGCTCACATAAGTCTGCCCATACACGATATCTTGATTGTCATTCAAAGAAAAAAAATGCTGCATATGCCCATTCTCTCTTAATTCCTGTACCAATTGATCCCACCATGACCAATCAAGCTCATCAATCCATTTCTGAGCTTGCTCCGCCAACAGCAATGCCCGCTCTCTGGCAGGCTGCAGTAGCTTCGGTACAGAATCTGACAGACACAATGCTGACACTGCAAGGATTCCCAGCATCACTACCAATAATATTATTTGAATCATTCTAAAAATTTTTCTCATATCCTCTCAGTTCTTTCTCGCACCGATGCAAAGCCATCTCAAAATCCTGCTTATTTTTCTGAACCATCGTCTGCAGCTGCATTCCACTGAAAAAAGCTTGAATCCCTGCCAATGCAGTGAATCCACATACAATTAAAGTTGGAAACTGCGGTACTTCACCGCTTTGTATGTAAGTTATCATCACCGGTATAAAGAATACCAAGGCAATAACAAACAGAAGCACTGACACAGCCCCAAAAAATTCCATAGGTCGATAATTCCGGAACAATCTTCCAATGGTACCTAACACCTTCATACCATCAGAATAAGTATTAAGCTTAGACTTACTTCCTTCTGGCCGGTCACGATAGTCAATGACTACATTCTCCACATACATATTTTTATCCAACGCATGAATACTCATCTCGGTTTCTATCTCAAAGCCCTTAGATAACACTGGAAAAGTCTTTACAAACAGATAACTAAAGGCACGATATCCCGTCATAATATCCTTGATGTCAGAATGAAACAGTGCATTAATACTCCAACGCACAATTGAATTGCCAAAATTATGGAATGGACGTTTATTTTCTTCAAAATAAGTCGAGGATAATCTGTCTCCCACTACCATATCTACATGACGCTGTAATACCAAATCCACCATCTTTCTGCCATACTCTGCTGGATAAGTGTCATCTCCGTCCACCATAATATATGCCTCCGCATCAATCTCGCGAAACATACGGCGAATTACATTGCCCTTCCCCTGTTGATATTCATATCGTACTACAGCTCCTGCTTTTCGAGCAATCTCACTGGTACCATCCGATGAATTGTTATCGTATACATAAATTGTTGCCTCAGGCAATTCTTTTTTCCAGTCCTCAACTACTTTTTGAATGGTTACACTTTCATTGTAACATGGGATTAACACAGCTATTTTATCCATCTTGTTCTCCTTATTATGCATACTTATTCTCTTGTTTTTTATAAAATATTAGCCGCAAAACTACACACCTTTACGGTCTGTGGTAGTTCACCTATTAATATACGATGATATCAGGGTTCCAAGGTCATGCGTTTCATACTTGCATGAAAAAGTGTAACTGTTGGTCCCCAACATCATGCTATACTATTATACCTCTCCCATGCCCTAAAAACAATATTTTTTCTGTTAACTCAGTATTGACAATACTACACTTTTTTATATTCGAAACATAGCCTCAATCTTGAATCGCCACGCATAGACTACCATGATATCCTCTGCTTTCATTTTGAGATCGGTCGATACCAAGAAATACCTTGGCAGCGGAGCCAATCAGCACACCGACTGCACCAAAGAAATGCCTATGGATGAAGGTGAATTTGGAAGAA
This sequence comes from Lachnospiraceae bacterium, assembly GCA_051879015.1. Classification (GTDB taxonomy): domain Bacteria; phylum Bacillota; class Clostridia; order Lachnospirales; family Lachnospiraceae; genus JBJELF01. The sequence continues at coordinate 18,490 of JBJELF010000105.1, read as the reverse complement.
TCCTCGGACTCCTGTACCACCTTTTTTGTGCAGCCGTCGCCAATTAAAAGTACGCTCCGAAATTTGTGTTATATAAGATAACTTTTCGTCATTGTATATATAGTTTTTTATTTTGTAGCTTAACTATATCACATTTCTGCTCGAAAAGTTATCTTTTTTATTTGGTTTAAGAACTTGTAACTGTCCAGTACATCTATAAAGTGCTCTAATGTTTTTTTCATTGACAAATTCCTCTTTTTTCTGTACTCTTGTCCTTGTATACGAAAATAATGTAGTGACAAATCGTCACCGCACAAACTACATCCCCCTGGAGGAAAACATCATGGAAGAACTCAAATTCATCTCCTCCTATGTGCGCCGTTATGCCCCAGCTTATCTCATCGGACTTCTCGCCTTACTCATCGTCGACGCAGTCAACGTCTACATCCCCCAGTTTACCGGCGAAGTCACCGACGGACTTCAGGCAGGCAGTCTCGACATGCAAGGAGTACTGACTCTGACAAAAAAAATCTTACTCTGCGGTATCATTATCGCCATTGGACGTTTTGGATGGCGTTTTTTTATCATTCGCCCTTCCCGCTTAATTGAGCGAGACCTGAGAAATAATATGTTCCGCCATCTGGAGACACTGTCTACCCGCTATTTCAATGAACACAAGACAGGAGACTTGATGGCTCACTTTACCAACGACCTTAACGCAGTGCGAAATCTTCTTGGTTTTACCATCATCACTGCTTTTGATGCCACTGTCATGATGATTCTCGTTCTGACGAAAATGATTCGCTATGTCAGCCCCAAGCTGACCTTCATTGCGGTTATTCCGCTGCTTCTCATCATATTTGGAGATTACCTCTATGGAAAATATATGCATAAAGCCTTTATGGAAAAACAGGCGGCATTCTCCGATTTAACCGACCAAGTTCAGGAGACGGTATCTGGTATCCGCGTCATCAAGGCTTTTGTGCAAGAACGCAAAGAACTAGCAGCATTCGCCAAAAACAATTTCTTCAATCAGGAGAAAAATTTGGCAGTCATAAAAATTCAGGCATTATTTATGCCTCTTTTAGACCTGGTTGTGGGTATCAGCAGTCTGCTGACTCTGCTCTACGGAGGTTATTTGACCATTCTTGGTGATATTACTCTTGGTCAATTTGTTGCCTTCAATCAATATGTCAACATGCTTGTCTGGCCCATGCTGGCCGCCGGAGAATGTATCACTTACTACTCCCAAGGGACCGCCTCGATTAAACGAATTATGATGATTTTTAAGGCGAAGCCCGACATCACCGACAGCAGCCGCACTCAGCCAATTCAAACATTAGATGGAGCAATCAATATCAGCCACCTGACCTTTTCCTATCCGAATAGCCAACTCGAAGCACTGCATAATATCAATGTGCAAATTCCAAAAGGATCAACCCTCGCTATCATCGGACGTACCGGAAGCGGCAAGACCACTCTTGCCAATCTGCTCCTGCGGCTTTATGACACAGACTCCGATATGATTGCCATTGACGGGTATCCGCTGCAGGAAATCCCATTGAATATTCTTCGTGAAAATATTGCCTATGTGCCTCAGGACAACTTCCTATTCTCTGATACCTTGGAAAACAACATCGCTTTTGGCGCACACCGAAATCAACCAATGGACAGTCATCAGAAGGAAACAACACACAATCATCTAAAGCAGAAAGCACGCATAGCAGACATGCCTGCTATCGAGCAGGCCGCTAAGGAAGCCTGTATCCACAACAATATTTTAGATTTTCCAGATCAGTATCAAACTATCGTTGGTGAGCGCGGAGTCACTCTGTCCGGCGGTCAAAAACAGCGTAGTTCCATTGCCCGTGCTCTGCTGAAGGATGCCCCAATTCTGATTCTTGATGATGCCCTGTCGGCCGTAGACACTGACACCGAGGAACAGATTTTAACTAATTTGCGGAAAAATCGTGAGGGAAAGACCACGATTATTATCGCCCACCGAGTTTCAACCATTCAAAATGCAGATCATATTCTCGTCCTAGACGAAGGCTGTGCCGCCGAATATGGCACTCATGAGGAACTAATGACACAACATGGTCTTTACCGCAGCATCTATGATAAACAGCAATTAGAAAAACAGCTCAATGAGGAGGGAGAGTAAAGTTATGGGTCATTTAAGTAAAAAAACTTTTTTTGATCAAAAACAATTTTTCAGCCGTCTCACATCTTTGCCTTTCTTTTCTTCTAAGACAAAGGAGACTTCTGACGTACATTATGAAGGCAATGCCCTCCTTCGTATGCTATCCTACACCAAACCATATAAAAAACAAATGTTTCTCTGCTTTGCGCTCGTCATCATTATCACCATCCTCGACCTCTATCGCCCCATTCTCATTGGCGATGCCATCGACTTGTACATCACAGGAGACTACCAGCCAGGCGAGATGGCTCAAGAACGCTTTCAGGGCATTTTGTTTGCCTCCTTCCAATACATTTTCATTCTTTTGCTTCTTTTTGTATGCAATCGAATCCAATACATCACTCTGCAGAAAACCGGTCAAAAAATCATCTATGAAATGAGAAATCAGCTGTTCACCCATATGGAGTCTCTGAGCATGCGATTTTTTGACCTAACCCCAGTAGGAAAAATTGTAACCCGAATTACCAACGATGTGGAATCTGTTAACGAGCTTTACACCAACATCATCGTAAAGTTATTCAAAAATATCATTAAGATTCTCGGTCTGGCTGTGATTATGCTGCTTCTCAATATCCGCATGGCACTATACTCCTTTATTTTAGTGCCTGTGATTTTAGTTCTCACCATTATTTTTAATTATATTTCGAAAGCTGCCTACCAGCTGGCAAGAACCAAAATTACTGCTCTCAACACCTTCCTGTCAGAGCATATTTCTGGTATGAAGATAATTCAGATTTTTAACCGTGAAAATGAAAAATATGAAGAATTTTACGACAAAAGCCAAGAACTCTACCGAGCCAATTTTCGTGAAGTAATGATTATGGCAATCTTCCGCCCCTGCATCTATCTGGTCTCCATCAGTGCATTGGTTATCGTAATTACCTCTGGAAGCAGTCAAGTGCTGCAAAACACTCTTTCTATCGGTACGCTGTACATTTTCATACAGTACATCAACGCCTTTTTCGAGCCAATTCAAGAATTAGCAGAACAGTTTACTACTCTTCAGTCTGCCATTGCCTCCGCTGAGAAGATTTTCACCCTGCTGGACGAAAAACCTATGATTACAGAACCGAAAAATCCAGTCAGGCTCAGTGAAATCCGCGGAAAGATCGAGTTTGACCATGTATGGTTTGCTTATAACGGAGAGGATTACATCCTGAAAGATGTGAGCTTTACCATTGAGCCAGGACAGAAAATAGCATTTGTAGGCGCTACTGGGGCAGGAAAATCTTCCATCTTAAATTTGATTGGCCGCTACTATGAGATTCAAAAGGGAACAATCCGCATCGACGGTGTCAACATCAAGGAGATGAGCAGAGAGCAAATTCGCTCCGCCATCGGACAGGTACAGCAAGATATCTTCATCTTTACAGGTGATATCAACAGCAACATTCGCCTGAGAGATGAGTCGATCACCGATGCCATGATCGAAACAGCTTCTCACAAGGTTAATGCCCACCATTTTATTGAAAAGCTGCCAAACAAGTATCATGAAGCCGTATCAGAGCGAGGCGCCACCTTCTCAGCAGGTCAGCGTCAGCTGCTTTCCTTTGCCCGTACCTTAGCCCATGACCCTAAAATATTAATTCTCGATGAAGCCACCGCCAACATCGACACAGAAACCGAGCAATGGATTCAAGATGCATTGGAAACTTTGATGAAAGGCCGCACTAGTATTATGGTAGCCCATCGACTCTCCACCATCCAACATGCAGACAAAATTATTGTCATGCACAAGGGACGTATCCGTGAAAGCGGTACACACCAAGAATTACTTGAAAAAAACGGCATTTACAAAAAATTGTACCAGCTGCAATTATCTTAAATGATAAAACCACAAAAAAGAGCGAAGAGTCTCACATATTATGGCTCTTCGCTCTGATTTTTTTAACTTCAATTATTCTTCGCTGTCACTCTGCGCTGGAACACTCGTAGCTGCATAACTGCGTTTCTCACTGTTGTATCGGCTGCCATTGCTCTTTGGACGATATGGTCTGCGCTCACCCGAGGTATAATCACGAGTGGTGGTATTTCTGTATCCATTGCTGTTGTAAGGCTTTTTGCCAGTATATTTTCTCTCACCGCTTCCATCCTTACTTACATACTTTCTCTCACCACTATTATAACGAGGCTTCTCCATATATTCCTTTTTCATCATAACAATCACATGTCTAAATGGCTCTTCGCCTTCACTCTTAGTTGTCACATACTGGTCGTTCTGTAATGCAGAATGAATGATTCTTCTCTCATACGGATTCATAGGTTCCAATGCAACTGGCTTTCTTGTTTTTTTCACCTTAAAAGCAATGTTCTTCGCCAGATTTTCCAAGGTTTCCTTTCTTCTCTCGCGATAATTCTCCGTATCCAATTTCACTCTTAAATAATTTTCGCTGTTTTTATTTACTACCAAGCTTACAAGATGCTGCAAAGAATCCAGAGTCTGACCTCTCTTTCCAATCAACACTCCCATATCATCTCCTTCCAAATCATAGGAGATAGTCTTTTCTTCCTCATCATAGGACATGGTGATAGTAACTTGCATATTCATTGTCTTGAAAACTCGCTCCAGAAATTCAACACCATCTTCCATGACTGTATTCTTTTTCTTTGCCTTAATTACAGCCTGCTTGGCACCAAATCCCAAAAATCCCGTGGAACCTTTGTCCACAATCTCATAAATTAAACAGTCCTCTGTAATATCTAACTGCACAAGTGCATTCTTTACAGCTTCCTCAACTGTTTTTCCGGTTACATTGATAAACTCTGCCATCAAATGACCCCCTGTTTATAATCCCAAGGCATTTTCATACCTTTTTTCATCATTATCTTAATTATTTCTTATTGTGCTGCTCATTGTAGGTCTTTACCATACCAGCCTTAGATGCCAACGAGCCAGAACTTTGTCCGCGAGCACTACCTTTACTCTCATACATTTCTGTAGCCTTCTTAATTCTCTCCTCGCGCTCTTTTTCTCTGCGAGCTCGCTCAGCTTCATCTTCCTGCAAAGAAACTACATTGTTGACTACAACCTTTGTATATTTCTTTGGCGGAAGTCCCTGTCTTGCACGCTTCTTATTGACCTTTACCAAATTCTTCTCAATCAAATCATTTACTTCAACCTTATCCATGTAAGCATTTACACCTAACTGAATAAATGTCTGAATTACACTGGATGCCACCCAATAGACACCGATACCAGCGGCCAAAGAAAAACAAAAAAACACAGACATTAATGGCATCATGGTGTTCATCATCTTCATCGAATCTGCCATGCTATTTGCCTGATTATTGCCACTCGAAGCAGGCTGACGAGTCTCCATCAGCTTGACAGAAAGGAACTGAGATGCACCAGCCAGAATTGGAATCAACACGGCCCACCAGCAATCCTTCATCTGACTCCATGGAGAGGAACCCAAGTCAATCCCCAAAAAGCTGTTCATATGGTTGATAGTTACCAGAGCGCTATTTACGGTATCATTCAACGAGGGAAACAGCTCCTGAAAAGTACTCCATTCTGCCTTATCAAAGTTGTACATCATGTCAACCAATTTGTTGGCAGTACCCAAGTCATCTACTTTAATCGCATTGCTGGTAGCCAAAGTCTGCAATCCTTCAACTGCCGCATATCCATCGATTGCCATCAGCTTGTGAACAATCGTCATATAGACATCTTTTAAGCTGCCTACATAAGCTGGAATATTATAAATAACACGATACAAGGCAAATAAGATTGGCATCTGAATTAACAGCTGCAGACAAGAACCCATTGGGTTTGTGCCGTATTTCTCATAAATCTCTTTTGTCTCTTCCTGCTGTCTAAGCATAGAAGCATTATCTGTTTTGCCTTTATACTTGTTCTGAATTGCCTGTAGCTCAGGCATCATGACATTATTTAATTTTGAAAACTTTTGCTGCTTAATACTCATTGGAAGCATAGCTAATTTTACAATTACAGTAAACACAATAATTGCAAAACCAATATTCTGAATCCCCACCGCTGCACAAACATTAAAGATTGCTTCCATAATATAACCGAGCAAACTAGCAACCGGTCCAATAATAAATGTTGTGGACTTTGTCAATGTTAAAAAGCTCACCAAAATTTCCTCCCGAATTTTTCTGGAACAGGGTCAAAACCTCCCTTAGAGAATGGATTACATCGCAAAATTCTCCATATTGTTAAGAGCGAACCTTTGATCACTCCATGCTTTTGAAGCGCTTCAATTGCATACTGGGAGCAGGTAGGAATAAACCTACAGTGCGTAGACCATTTTAACGGAGACAAATATATCTGATACCATCGAATCATTTTTATCATCAATTTCTTCAATAAAAATCCTCCATGCTGCTCTTTCAACAGCCTCAATATTCATAAAAATTATTGCCTCTCAAATAAGTCTTCTCTTAAAATTTTTTGTTTTCTGCACAAATGCAGAAATGCACTTTGAATTTCAAAAAATCCCTGATCCTTTGCTGCTGGTCTTGCGACCACTACTATATCAAATCCATCTTTTAGTATGTCCTTATTTAAACGATAACTTTCACGAATTAACCTCGTGACACGATGTCTTACTACACTATTTCCTACTTTTTTACTGACAGAAATCCCTATTTGCGTCTTTCCTGTCAAATCTTCAGCGATATACATAACCAAATATCGATTTGCAAACGAACGGCGCTCTCGATACACACGCTGAAACTCACTATTTTTTTTAATGGAAGGAATATTTCTCATAAAACCATCCTTCTCTGCAAAAATCCGGATAGCATTTGTACCATCCGGATTAGAGGAATCTACCTATATAATTATGCAGATAAAACTTTTCTTCCTTTTGCTCTTCTAGCAGATAATACCTTTCTGCCGTTTGCTGTACTCATTCTTGCACGGAAACCATGAACCTTGCTTCTCTGTCTATTTTTTGGCTGAAATGTCATTTTACTCATTGTCATTACACCTCCCTTTCAATTTCATTGGAGCTTCTTCTCCTGGATAAATTGGAACATACTAAGCTTGCTTCAAGCAAGACACCGTCCCTAATTATATTGAAAATAAGCGATTTCGTCAAGTAGTTTCTTGATTTTTTTATCATCCTTTCACTCAAAATCCTAAAGTCAAGTACATAATCTTAAAACCAATCTCGCAGAGCTGCCAGCTTCTCGTAGATAGTTTTCCATTGCTCCACTTGCTCCTGAGTCATCGATTCCTGAGGAACGTCAATCGTCTCAAGAAATTCCTGTGACCGATACTGAATCTTTACTTCCAGGCTGAACTCGCCGTCCTCAATCATGACATGAAGAACTCTCGTATCTTCCAGTTTCTTCGGCACTCCAATGACCACAAGGGCAGTCCCCTCATCCACAGTATACTGATAGTAACGCATCGGATTCTCCATCGCATAATAACTTTCTTCAGGTACTTTACATGATTTTATGGATCCAAGCAGTCGCCCCATACTAAAATTTTCCTCCGACAGTGTTGTGGATAACTTGGAAAACATAGCTGTAATGACCTGCTCTCCTCCCATAATCTCCTCGAGCTGCTTGCCGCTTACATAATAATTATCCACTAAGCCGCTGGCCCAATCAAATGAAATTAAATTTTGACTGACATTTAACTTTTGAATCATATATTCATACAGTGATTTTAGGTTAAACAGAACTGTATTTCCCTCTCCATAAAGTTCTGTCAATGGAATTTCCTCCTCATCGAGATAATAATATCCATGCCATTTTCCATCTATTCTCTCTCCCTGTATCTGACCACGCTGGCTAAAGAGCAAATTTTGGGGAATCTCATTCTCATCCATATTCCAATGATACTCTACCGCCCATACACAATTATCTCCATTACGCAATTCCGATATCAATTTCAACTCTGATTGAAAGTATATCACTATACCACATAACAGAATTGCCATCATGAGAATAATACTGCCCAACACTTTCATGAACTTTGACATAATCAATCACTCCTTCCTATGCATCATCATTCCCTGCACATTCCTAGCATATCACACATCAGACCCAATTGCAATTATCTGCCTCTTAAAAAGTTATCCACCATACCATTTATGTCCTAGAATCTTTATCCATTTTCATCTTTTTTCTCTTTTTCGTTTTATCCATATTATAATCTTTTTTTATCCTTTTTGGAACATCAAAAAAAGTTATCCACAATATCCACAATCGACTTTATGTCACCTTAAAAGTTATCCACAAAGTTATCCACAAAAAATTGTGGATAACTTTATTTTTTTTAGGTCCTTATTTTCAAAATTATACTTTTTATAATTTTTATATTTTATAATAGTTTTTATCTACTATAGATGTTTTGATTTTACTTAATTTTACGTCTTTTTTTGAAGTTATCCACAATATCCACAATTGGCTTTATGTTACCTTAAAAGTTATTCACAAAGTTATCCACAAAAAATTGTGGATAACTTCTCTTTTTTGCAGCTTTCCTGTGGAACTCCGCAAACTTTTTCCTCTCAAAAAAAGTTATCCACAGGTTATCCACAAAGTTATCCACAAAAATTGTGGATAACTTTTTTTTATTTAAGTCTTTATTTGTTTTTTGTTCCATTTCATATTTCTTTTGAATTTTATATTTATTTTTAATATTTAGTATTTCCTCTGTTCTTCTTATATATAGACTTTTTTTGAAGTTATCCACATATCCACAATAATTTTTAGTTTTAGTTATCCACCGATTTTTGTCGATATTTCACTTAGAATCTTCAACCATTTTTTTCATCCAAATTTTAACCATTCTCATCCACTTATCCACATTTTTTTCTGAGTTATCCACGTTTTTTATTTTTATCATTGAAAATTCTCCTCATTTGTTATATTATAAATACAGTGACAAAAATTTTGATAAGATTTCGACAGTCTAACTGCCGTGAAATCTTATCAAAACCTCTAGAAAGCTGCCTTCTACAAAGCAGCTGCATCATAAGAAAAGGAGTTCCTACATGGATATTGACGTATTAAAGGCAAATTGGAACCTCATCAAAGAACGTTTGAAAGAAGAATATGATATTACCAAAGTATCCTTTAGTACATGGATTGAACCTTTGGAAATTGCCTCCGTTGAAGATGATCAAGTCACCCTCCTCACAGCGGACACCACTGCAGACAAATTTGTGGTAGATTATCTTACCAAACGCTATCAAAAATTATTTCAGATTATGATTGAAGAGGTACTCAACTTTCATTGTACTGTAAATTTCACTACACCACAGAATGATTCAAGTAAAAATACGAATTTTGACTCTGATTCCTTTGGTTCCCCCCCATCCTACAGTGTCAACTTGAATCCCAAATATACTTTTGATTCCTTTGTCGTTGGCGCTAACAATCAATTCGCCCATGCAGCATCTCTTGCAGTGGCCGAATCCCCTGGTTCCAGCTACAATCCGCTTTTTATTTATGGAGGAGTCGGTCTTGGCAAAACTCATTTGATGCATTCTATCGGACATTTTATCCTTAAAAATAACCCCGAAGCTAGAGTCATGTATGTATCCAGTGAGAAATTTACTAATGAACTGATTGATGCCATCCGCAATAAAAACGGCACGACTACCTCATCTTTCCGAGAAAAATACCGCAGTATCGACATTCTGCTAATTGACGATATTCAGTTTATAATAGGAAAAGAAAGTACACAGGAAGAGTTTTTTCATACATTTAATTTTCTTCATGACAATAATAAGCAGATTGTCATCTCCTCAGACAAACCGCCTAAAGCTTTCTCTACATTAGAAGACCGACTGCGCTCCCGTTTTGAGATGGGATTGCCTGTAGATATCTCTGAACCAGACTATGAAACGCGAATGGCGATTTTGAAAAAAAAGGAAGAGAGTGAAGGCTATCAGATTGATAATGAAATCATGAAATACATAGCCAACAACATTAAGGCAAATATTCGAGAATTGGAGGGAGCGCTCACCAAGGTGATTGCCTACACCAAGTTATATAATAAGGAAATGAATCTAGCTACAGCTCAAGAAGCACTCAAAGATTTGATTGCCCCAGAAATTTATTCTGGAATCTCGCCATCAACTATTATCACCGTGGTAGCAGAGCATTTTAACCGCACCGCCGATGACTTATTATCCCAAAAACGCAGCAAAGACATTGCTTATCCCCGTCAAATTGCTATGTATCTCTGCCGAGAGATGACAGATGTATCTTTGCAAGCCATCGGAAAACAATTTGGTAATCGCGACCATAGCACTATCCTTCATGGCTGTGACCGCATTGCTCAAGATTTAATTAACAATGAAGAATTAAACGATACCCTTGAGATTATAAAGCGCAAATTGACACCTGGTTAAACGGTGGATAGCTTCTTATTCGAAAAGTTATCCACATTACTCGAAAAGTTATCCACAAGTTATCCACAATTTGATGCCAGTTATCCACAATTCAAGGCAAGTTATCCACAAATTTCATTGTTAACCTGTGGATAACTTTTTTAGCTGTTTTGACCATTTTTAGTTATCCACAAGTTATCCACATAGTTATCCACCGATTTTGGTCAGTTATCCACAATCCTGATAGTTCAATTTTTCTTATATTTTATAAGGTTTTTTTAGGGCTTATATTAAGTTATCCACATTATCCACAGCCCCTACTACTACTACTAAATAATTATTTATATTACATACACACAAAAGGAGCATTTTGTCATGAAATTTATTTGTTCAAAAGCTGCATTGCAGTCCGCAGTATCTATTGTCTCCAAAGCGGTTCCTTCCCGTACTACGATGCCCATCTTAGAGTGTATCTTAATCAAAGCATCTGAAGGTATTTTGAAGCTGACTGCAAACAATATGGAACTTGGTATTGAAACTATTGTATCTGGGTGTTTAATTGAAGAGGATGGTCAGATTGCATTAGATGCTAAGATTTTCTCTGAACTGGTTCGACGTCTTCCTGATAATGAAGTTACTTTAACTTCAGAACGCTCTGGAGCAGTATCTATTGTCTGTGAAAAAGCTAAATTTGCTATCCAAGGTCAGGCTGGTGATGATTTTGTATTTTTGCCAGATATTAAGAGAGAAACTGGTGTTGCTTTGTCTCAGTTTACTTTAAAGGAAATTATCCGACAAACAATCTTTTCTACAGCGGACAGTGAAAGCAACAGCATGATGTCAGGTGAGTTATTGGAAATTAATGAAAACGAATTACGTTTGGTATCTCTGGACGGTCATCGTATCTCTATCCGCAAGATTTATTTAAAGGAAGTATACGAACCCATTTCCTGTGTTATTCCTGGAAAGACATTAAGCGAAGTCAGCAAAATTTTAGCGGGAGATATGGAACGACAGGTTTTTTTGTTTTTCACCCAAAATCATGTTGTATTTGAATTTGACAACACCATCGTAGTTTCCCGACTGTTAGAGGGAAAGTATTTCCGCATTGACCAGATGCTCCGAGGTGGCTACGAGACGAAAGTGACAGTTAATAAAAGAGAATTGCTTTCCTGTATTGATCGCGCCACTCTGCTAATTAAGGAGAGTGACAAGAAACCGATTGTCATCAATATTACGGACGAGCATATGGCAATTCGTTTGAATTCCAGCATTGGTTCTCTCGATGAGGATATTGCCATTGAAAAGAAGGGTCGTGACATCTTGATTGGATTTAACCCACGTTTTCTGATGGATGCGCTGAAGGTTATTGATGATGAGATCATCACTTTGTATACTGTCAATGCTAAGGCGCCTTGTTTTATTAAGGACGACAAAGAGTCCTATATTTATCTTATTTTGCCTGTTAATTTTAATGTATGATACCAGAGTTCCAAAGTCATATATTTTGACCAAAACATCAATGGATAAGATAACAAGGTGGCTGGAGTATGCAGAACAGCCGTGAGAATTTAGGAATAGAGGAGAAAAAAATGGAAAAAATTGTTATTAGAGATGAGTATATCAAACTAGGTCAGGTTTTGAAAGCTGCTAACTTAGTCAGTTCCGGCGTCGAAGCTAAGATTGTCATCCAAAATGGAGAAGTACTGGTTAATGGTCAGGTCGAGACACAGCGCGGGAAAAAGCTGTATGGTGGAGAGACGGTGTCTTTTCGCGGAGAGACCGTTTTGATTGAAGGATAAAATCATTGTGATGATTAATCGTATTAGTTACCATTAGTTAAGGAAACGAACATGAGAATTCAATCCATAGACTTACAAAATTTTAGAAATTATGAGACCTTAAGTCTGAGATTTAGTCCTGGAATTAATATTTTTTTTGGAGACAATGCCCAGGGGAAGACGAATATTTTAGAGTCCATCTATCTGTGCGGTACTTCCCATTCTCATCGGGGAAGCAAAGATCGGGAGATGATTGCTTTTCAGGCGGAGGAATCTCATGCCAAGATGTTGCTTCAGCGCCGAGAGATGGAGCATCGTATCGATGTGCATTTGAAGCGAAATAGAACCAAGGGAATTGCCTGTGATGGCATTCCCCTCAGGCGGGCCAGCGAATTATTTGGGATGATTAATATTGTATTTTTTTCACCAGAGGATTTGCAGCTTGTGAAGAATGGTCCGGCAGAGCGCCGCAAATTCATTGATTCTGAATTGTGTCAGCTCGATAAAATTTATTTCAGCAATCTGCTGAACTATAATAAAGTACTCAATCAAAGAAACATTCTTTTAAAAGAAAATCGGATGGATATGTTGTCCATGTTGTCCGTCTGGGACGAACAGTTCATTCGCTATGGAAAAGAAGTTATTGAACGGCGTGAAAAATTTATTAAGCAGCTAAATCCTTTGGTAAGCGAAATACATAGCCGCTTATCAGGGGATAAGGAGAGGCTGTCTATTTGCTATGAGCCCAATGTGAGCGCTTCTGAACTAGAACGGCAATTATTTCAGTCAAAAGAGAGAGATTTTAGGCATAAAACAACAATGACAGGACCGCACAGAGATGATATAATCATTATGATTGATGGAATTGACATTAGAAAGTACGGCTCACAAGGACAGCAGAGAACCGCAGCCTTGTCTATGAAGATGGCAGAGATTGAATTGGTGCGGGAGTATGTGAAGGATACGCCCGTCTTGTTGTTGGATGATGTATTGAGCGAGTTGGACAGCAAGCGGCAGATGCAATTATTAAATAGTATTAAAGGCATCCAGACAATGATTACCTGTACCGGTCTGGATGATTTTGTCAATCATCGATTTCATGTGGACAAGGTATTTCAGGTTGTAAAAGGTACAGTGATATGCGAAAATTAACTAGGAGGAATCATGTAATGGGCAACGAATATGGTGCAAATCAAATTCAGGTTCTAGAAGGATTAGAAGCAGTGAGAATGCGTCCAGGAATGTATATCGGAAGCACCTCAGTCCGTGGACTTCACCATTTGGTTTATGAGATTGTGGACAATGCTGTGGACGAAGCTCTAGCAGGTTTCTGTGATACAATTGTAGTTACGATCAATGAGAATGGTTCTGTGACAGTGGAAGACAATGGTCGAGGGATTCCTGTGGGAATGCATCCGACTCAAAAGATTCCGGCGGTGGAAGTGGTATTCACTGTTTTACATGCAGGAGGAAAGTTTGGCGGCGGTGGATATAAGGTTTCGGGTGGTCTTCACGGTGTGGGAGCGTCAGTTGTCAATGCTTTGTCTAATTGGTTGGAAGTTTTTATTTATCATAAAGGAAATATTTATCAGCAGCGCTATGAGCAGGGAAAGGTCATGTATCCTCTAAAGATTGTGGGTCAGTGTGAGCCAGATAAGCGAGGCACAAAGGTCACATTCTTCCCTGATGATACAATTTTTGAAACGATTGTTTTTGAGTATGATACGCTCAAAACCAGAATGCGCGAGATGGCTTTCTTAAACAAGGGATTAAAAATTATTCTTCGTGATGAAAGAGGTGAGAGAAGAGAAAAGGTATTCCACTATGAGGGGGGTATCTCTGAGTTTGTTCAGTATCTCAACCGCAGCAGTGTACCAGCTTACGAACAAATTTTGTATTTTGAGGGCAGTATCAGCAACATTGAAGTAGAAGTGGCGATGCAGCATAATGACCAGTACACAGAAAATATATATAGCTTTGTCAATAACATCAATACTCCAGAGGGTGGTACTCATTTAACTGGATTTCGCAATGCATTGACAAAAGTCTTTAATGATTATGCCAGAAAAAACAAATTTCTGAAGCAGACAGAGCCAAATTTAAGTGGTGAGGATATTCGTGAAGGATTGACGGCGATTATTAGTGTGAAAATTGAGGAACCGCAGTTTGAGGGACAGACCAAGCAGAAGTTGGGTAACAGTGAAGTGCGAAGTATTGTAGATAGCATTATAACGGAGCAGTTAACTATATTTTTGGAGAGGAATCCGGATATTGGCCGTATTATCTGTGAAAAATCTACCTTGGCACAGCGGGCTCGTGCGGCTGCTCGTCATGCAAGAGAGCTGACTCGAAGAAAATCTGCGTTAGACCATATGGCACTGCCAGGTAAGTTGGCGGATTGTTCTAATCGTGACCCTTCTAAGTGCGAAATTTACATTGTAGAGGGAGATTCAGCGGGTGGTTCTGCAAAGAAAGCTCGTTCTAGAGATACACAGGCTATTTTGCCTCTGCGTGGTAAAATTTTGAATGTGGAGAAGGCTCGTTTGGATCGTATTTATGGCAACGAGGAGATTAAGGCGATGATTACCGCGTTTGGTACCGGAATTCATGATGAATTTGATATCAGCAAGCTGAGATATGACAAGATTATTATTATGACTGATGCCGATGTGGATGGCGCCCATATCAGTACCTTATTATTAACTTTTATCTATCGTTTTATGCCCGAATTAATTAAGACGGGACATGTTTATTTGGCGCAGCCGCCGTTGTACAAGGTAGAGAAAAATAAAAAGATATGGTATGCCTACAGCGATGACGAGTTAAATCAGATTTTGAGTGAGATTGGTCGTGATAATAACAATAAAATTCAGCGATACAAGGGTTTGGGCGAGATGGATGCGGAGCAGTTGTGGGAGACAACAATGGATCCTAAGAGACGTATCTTACTTCGCGTGACTATGGACGAGGAAGAGACGTCGGAGATTGACTTGACTTTTACCACTCTGATGGGAGATCAGGTTGAGCCAAGACGTGAATTTATTGAGGCAAATGCAAGATTTGTCAAAAATCTGGATATTTAATTATGGTTGGAGTCTGCAATGTTTGCAGAAGTGTTTTAAAAGTAACCGTTTCAGCGGCGGGAAGAGTTGTGAATGGGCGGTAAAGCGGCTGAATCTGAGAGTGGATTAGTGCTGAATTGTTATGTGAGATTAAGATTATGAGGAGGAATAAAAAAAGTGGATGATAAAATCTTTGATCAGGTAAACGAAGTAGACCTTAAAAAGACCATGGAAACGTCCTATATTGATTATGCCATGAGCGTTATTGCCTCTCGGGCACTTCCAGATGTGCGAGATGGCTTGAAACCTGTACAGAGAAGAGTGTTATACTCCATGATAGAGCTGAATAATGGACCAGATAAGCCTCATCGTAAATGTGCTCGTATTGTGGGTGATACAATGGGTAAATATCACCCTCATGGTGACAGTTCTATCTACGGTGCATTGGTCAATATGGCACAGGATTGGTCTACTCGATATCCTCTGGTCGATGGACATGGAAATTTTGGATCGGAGGATGGTGACAGAGCCGCAGCCATGCGTTATACCGAAGCACGTCTGAGCAAAATTTCTATGGAAATGTTGGCGGATATCAATAAAAATACAGTGGATTTTGTACCAAACTTTGATGAGACGGAGAAAGAGCCGACCGTACTTCCTGCCCGTTTTCCAAATTTACTGGTCAACGGTACCACAGGTATCGCAGTAGGTATGGCTACTAACATTCCGCCTCACAACTTGGGTGAAACCATTGACGGTGTACTGAAGATTATTGATAATTCTATCAATGAGAGCCGAGAGACTACCGTGGAGGAGCTGATGACTGTCATCAAAGGACCTGATTTTCCGACAGGAGCTGAAATTTTGGGACGCTCTGGTATCGAGGCGGTGTATAAGACTGGCAGAGGTAAAATCAAGGTTCGTTCAGTGACTGCTATTGAGACTATGCCAAATGGCAAGAATCGAATTGTGGTGACAGAATTACCTTTTTTGGTTAATAAGGCTCGTCTTATTGAGAAGATTGCGGAGTTGGCAAAATTAAAGAAGATTGATGGCATCACTGATTTGCGTGATGAGTCAAACCGAGAGGGTGTGCGTATTGTAATTGAGCTGCGTAAGGATGTGAATCCCAGCGTAATTTTGAAGCGTCTGCTGCGCCATACTCAGCTGCAGGATTCTTTTAGTGTCAATATGCTGGCCTTGGTCAACAATGAGCCACGTATTCTGAATCTTCTGGATATGCTGAAGTTTTATTTGCAGCATCAAGAAGATGTTGTTACACGTAGAACAAAATATGAGCTAAATCGGGCAGAAGAACGTGCTCATATTTTAGAGGGATTACTGATTGCACTAGAACATATTGATGCTGTGATTCGTATGATTCGTGAGGCAGAAAATGTGACAGCTGCTAAGACTGCGTTGTGTGAGACCTATGGACTTTCCGATGCCCAGGCTCAGGCCATCGTGGATATGCGGCTTCGTGCTCTGACTGGTTTAGAGCGTGGCAAGATTGAGGAGGAATATCGCGAGCTCGAAATAAAAATCGGCGAATTGAAGTCAATTTTGTCTGATGAGAAGAAACTTTTGGGGCTGATTCGAGATGAGCTGGTATTAATTAAAGAAAAATACACAGACCCACGCCGCACAAAAATTGGTTTTGATGATGAGACGAGCGATGAGGAATTAATTCCTGATGAAACTGCGGTTATTGCTACTACTAAGTTGGGGTATATCAAGCGTATGTCTCCGGATAATTTTAAGGCACAGAACCGAGGCGGCAAGGGAATTAAAGGTATGCAGACGATTGAGTCTGACTATATTGATGACTTACTGCTGACGAATACGCATCATTATATTTTGTTGTTTACTAATTTGGGTCGTATGTATCAGCGAAAAATTTATGAGATACCAGAGGCTGGCCGTACGGCTAGAGGCACTGCGTTAGTCAATCTGATTCCTCTTGCACCAGGGGAAAAGGTGACAGCAATGATTGCTGGCAGCGGTGATATGAAAGATAAATATTTATTTTTTGCTACTAAGGATGGCACCGTCAAGCGTACTGCATTTGATGAATTTGCAAATATTCGCAAGAATGGTCTGATTGCTATTGGGCTGAGAGAGGGCGATGAGTTGATTGAAGTCAAAGTTACCCGCGGTGAAAACACTGTGTTTATGATTACTAAGAAGGGTCAATGTATCAGCTTTAAGGAGACGGATGTACGTGCGATGGGCAGAAGTGCAGCTGGTGTAAAGGGCATTGAGTTAGATGAGGATGATGAAGTTGTTGGTATGCAGCTTGATGTACAAGGCGAGACTTTGTTGACTGTATCTGAGAATGGTATGGGCAAACGCACCAACATCACGGAGTTTCCATTGCAGAAACGTGGCGGTAAGGGTGTGCGCTGTTATAAGGTGACGGATAAGAGCGGCTATGTGGTTGGTGTTAAATCCGTTAATGCAAATCAGGAATTGATGATAATTACCACGGAGGGTATTGTTATCCGTATCAAAATCAACGATATTTCAATCATTGGAAGAAATACTTCTGGTGTGAAACTGATGGACATCGATCCAGCCAGCGGTGTTAAGGTGGCAAGTATCGCAAAGGTTCGAGAGGATGACTGTGAAAAGGTTATTGACGAGGAGGGACTCATTGAAGAAGAGAAGAGTCGTCTGTTGGAAGAGGACGAAAGTCTGGATGATTTAGATGAGGAAGAGGAAAATACATTGGATCAGTTTGATGAACGGAATGATTAGTTGGATGCTTTTCCTCTAATCAATTTGAGATATGCAAAAAAATAGTCCCTTGAAGCGCTACTTCCTGCTTCAAGGGACTATCAATTAGAGAATAGAATCATCCAAAAGGAAAGCAAGGACACCGATGTTAAAAATGCCGCTGTTGTGGTACCAGCGCTTTTGTATATCGTGTCGGACGATAATTTTGGGGAAGGAGTACTTTTATGTGGACTTGTCCTATGTGTCATATGCAAAATTTCAACACATGGATTTGCAAACAATGTAACTTTGATGAAACAAAAAACTATTTGCGTTATCCTAGTTTAATTCCCTACTCTATGCAAATAGTAAGTGGTGCCTCTGCGCCTACTTTAGATTCCAAAACAACTTTAACAGCAATCATTTCAA
>JBJELF010000104.1:0-11466 GCA_051879015.1 Lachnospiraceae bacterium | reverse complement strand
GGATTTGTCAATACATATATTGAAATTATTTTTTAAAATTTTAAAATATGTATTTACAAATACCCCTCCAAGAAGCTATAATAGAATAACACCAAGTCCAAAAGTTTAAAACACCTTTTGATCCCAACATTCTAAATATCGATTCCAAGCAAACTCTCATGAAACAAGAAAGGAGAACGCCATGGCACAAGCTCTTCATACAAAAGTATCGGAATATATCCGCGCCCGAATCGAATCGGGTGAGTACCCCGTCGGCAGTCAAATCCCCACCGAATATGAACTTTCACAGCTTCTGGAAGTCAGCCGTCCCACCGTACGTCAGGCTCTAGATAATCTTGCACACAGCGGCTATCTGACTCGCGTCAAGGGAAAAGGAACCTTTGTCACCCAGCCCAAGATGATTCATGAATCCACCAGCTTTTTAATTGGCTATCAGGAAGAAAGCAAAAAAAATCATCGCACCCTACGCACCAAGGTACTGGCACTGCAGACAGAACATGCACAAGAACATGTCGCTGAGGCGTTACATATCCCTGTCGGCAGCAAAGTAACCCGCCTGACTCGATTGCGTTACCTGGAACATTACAATAATGATGCCCCAGTCATGTACACCACCCTATATGTTCCCTACAAACTATTTCCAACCATGTGCGAATTTGACTTTACTGACGCTTCCTTCTATGAAATACTAGAGTCCCAAAACCTATCCGTCAGACACGCCTTCCGAACCCTTGAGGTCATCTCAGCACCAGCAGAAGTCACCGCCGGATTAAAAATCAGTCCTTTCGAGCCCGTCATTTTTATCACCTCCAAGGGACATACCGAATCGATGATTCCAATTGAGTATGCAGAAAGCTACTATCCTGCAGGCAGCAGCCGTTTTCTGATAGAAGTCCATCGTTAAAATCATTGAAAAAGAAAAGGAAGAACGATTGCAATGAAAAAAAAGATACTTTGCCTAGATGTAGGCGGTACAGAAATAAAGACAGCATGTATGGATATGCAAGGCAGCACAATCGGCCCCACCCTGCATTTTCCATCCAATGCACAAAGCGGAGCCGAAGAAATTTTAACCTATTTTGTTGAAATCATCACAAACCTCGTACAATCCAAAGAGGAATTATCCGGAATTCACTTTGCATTTCCAGGTCCGTTTGACTACGAGAATGGAATCTGTCTGATACAAGGACTCGATAAATACGACGCCCTGTATGGAAAAAACTTACGTCACGAATTTGCCCAGCGCCTGAATCTGCCCCCCAATTCCATCCGTTTCTGCAATGACGTAGCAGCATTCGCTCTGGGCGAAATGCATTTTGGAAACGCTTCGCAGGCAGAACGCGCCCTCTTTGTGTGCATCGGCACTGGCTGCGGAAGCGCATTTGGAGTGAACGGCAGGCTAGCACCCGAAGGCACTCCAGGCGTCCCACCTCATGGATACCTGTATGCGCTTCCGTTTCACTCCGGATGCATAGACGACTATATTTCCAAACGAGGATTAATCAAACTGACTCAACAGTATCTGCATCAAGATTTAGAAGGAAAAGAACTTGCAGCATTGGCCAGCGCCGGTCATTCCCAAGCTCGCCTTTGCTTCTTACAGTTCGGTCAAAATCTCTGTGATGCCATTTCCCCTGTTTTAGAAGATTTTTATCCCCAGTATCTATGCATTGGCGGACAAATCACCAAAAGCGCCCACTGGTTTTTGCAACCATTAGAAGAAAAATGCCGCAAAATGCATATTGAGCTCTATGTAACCGAGGACACTTCCAAGCGAACCTTTCAGGGATTGACCAGACTTTCGTCCTGATTTTACACCATGCGCTTTACAACGCCTCAAACAATTGCGTTCCTCGATTCTTGAGCCAAAGCAGCAGATTGACCGAAATAACGGCAATCACGCAGGCAGAGCACAACAGATAAATTTCTGGTGTCAAGACATTTCTCATCAGAAAATATAATCCACCCATAGCAACCACAAGAACCCAGCCTCCCAAGAGCGATGCCATCACGCCTATACTCTGCTTGACAGGAATGGTCTCATCCTTCCAGGTCAGATTCGGAGTTTTCAGATTGATTGCCAAACCAAAGCAGGCAGAAAGCAAAATAAATAATGAGGGAAGAATCAGCAGGCTTGCACTGAAATACCAATTGAATCTCAAAACAACCACGACACAGATCGCACACAACAGAGCAGGAATCTCCGTGAGAATCAAATGCAGCTTTAACTTCGCCTTCAACACTTCCCATGATGAAACCGGAAGTGACTGCAGCAGCCACAGATTCTTCCCCTCCAAAGAAATCGACGGAGCAGTGATATCATTCATCGATGTCATCATACAGAGCATGGCACAGGTCAGCATTGCCAAAAGACTCTCCTCCACACCCATTTCCATCAGCATTGTCTTCATCGATGCTCCCTTAATCATCACCAAAACTGCAATGATAATCAAAAAGAGCGTGCCCATTCCACAGTTGAGCATATAGGTAGCACTGGAAAGAAATCTGCCTCGCTCTTTGGCAAGCAGGGCACTGCCAATACTCCTCTTTTTTGCAAAAGTTTCCCGGTACTGCTTCCTAGCTATTCCCTGATTGGCCGTTGCTATCTTGAGGAAACTGCAAGACAGCACAAACCAGGTCAGCGCAAACAAAACGACAACCATCAGCGCAGTCAAAAGCAGAGCAATCAGACTGCCCTCTCCCGCTCGTCCTATCAGATAAATGGGATATCCGATGCCTCGAATTTTTTCTCCCATCGCCTGTGCATTGGCCAAAATAAGCTGCAAAAGCTCATAAGCACGGAAATAGACATAATAGTAAACCGCCAAAAATAACAGCGATGCCAACACCGTCACAATACTTTTATTACGCAGTTTGACACTAATCTTCGCTACAATCCATCCAAAGACACAGGTCAATGCCAACACAAAAACAGAAAGCAGCAGCATCAGTATCAGTCCGGTCACTATAATTTGTACCCCCTGCATGATGCCTCCCATCGGTATCGTTATCCAGTAGACAAGCAGCGTAGGAACAAACACAATCGCCTCATAGATGAGTCCCCACATCCATACCCCAAACAGGCGCACCATCAAAATATAGAAAGGCGGAATCGGCATTGACAACAACAAAGCATTGTCCTTCGCCCGATACAGCGTAGCATACGTATTAAATACACTGCCAAATACACCCAGCAAAACCGCAGCCAGTCCCATCATCGCAAAGTATAACCAGCCCAAATCCAGCGCCACCAACGGTTCGCACAGCATTGTGCCCATGAAAAAGAACACTGAGCCAAGCACCACAAAGATAACTATATAAAAAAGAACCAGCAATATCATACCTCTCGGAGAGCGCTGTTCTCCCTTCTTTTTATCCTGAATCAGCCAGGCATTGACTTCCATCATCTGTTTTTTGAATAAAGCTTTCAGCATTTTTCTTCCTCCAGTTCCAGGAATACCTCCTCCAAAGAATCATCACCCTTAACCTGCTCCATCGTACCAGAGCGAATCAGTCTGCCGCCCTTGATGATTGCAACCTTATCACAGAGTTTCTCTGCCACCTCCAACACATGGGTAGAAAAGAAAATTGCTCCGCCCCGGTCACAGATTTCTCTCATAATCTCCTTCAGCCGATGAGAAGCTTTGGGATCCAACCCCACAAAGGGCTCGTCCATAATAATGAGCTTTGGCTCATGAATCAGCGCCGAAATCACGGCCAGCTTCTGCTTCATACCATGCGAGTAAGCAGAGATCGGCTGACCCAAATCACTTGTCAGCTCAAACGCATCTGCATACCTGCGGATTCGTTCCTGACGGTCAGAGGCACTGACACCAAAAATATCTGCGATAAAATTCAGAAACTGAATCCCCGTCATAAACTCATAGAGATCTGGATTATCCGGAATATACGCCAACTTCTGTTTGCAGGCAATCGGATTCTCCTGAATAGAAACTCCATCGATATAAATTTCTCCTGCATCAAACTGCAAAATTCCACAGCAGGACTTGATCGTGGTGGTCTTACCCGCACCATTGTGACCAATAAATCCATAAATTTCACCGGGCAGAATGTGCAGAGACAAGTCGTCCACTGCTTTCTTTCCACCGTATTCTTTTGTTACATGCTCAAGTCTCAGCATCTTATCTTCCTCCTCTTTCCGCTTGATTCGCAATCACGATATGTTATTTTCATCACCGATAAAGTTATTGTACTCCATCCTAAGATTCACTGATAGACAAATTCTATAGAGAAATGTGTCAATTCTTCAGGTACCTGGCAGCATCGCAAACGCAAGCTCTCATTTTCTCTAAAACTATTTCGATTTTTCTCTATTTAGATTTTTTTCTAAATATATTCTATCATAAATCCAATGAACCGTCAAGCCCTTTCCATTCGCCTAACGCAGTAAACGCACAATTCCATTTTCCAGTATGATTTCAAAAAGCTTGCGTTTACCGCGACGCACCGAAAAAAAAGTCATCCATCTCATGCAAGCATGAAATGGATGACCTTTTACCCCTGATATTTGATCATTTTACCATGTACGAGAATTAAGCTGCTTGAACTGAGCAACCGTAGAAACATGAGAATTCAGACCACCGTCTACATTCACAACCTGTCCGGTTACATAGCTGCTTTCATCCGAACCAAGATATACACACATATGTCCGATATCCTCTGGGCAGCCATATCGATTAACCATAATATTGCTTAAGAAGATATCCTTCAAAGCCTGAGGTACATATGCTGCATTTTGTGGTGTAACAATCAAACCTGGACGAACACAGTTGCAGCGGATATTCTGCTTTCCAAACTGCAAAGCGGTATACTGTGTCAGCATGTCTACACCAGCCTTAGCACATGCATAAGCGGTAGAGCCAAGGTCTCCAGCACAGGATGCCATAGAACCAATGTTGATAATGGAACCACCGTTCTCGTTTTTCTGCATATATGGAATTACGCACTTTGTCGCATAGAATGTACCGCGCACATCACTCTGGAAAATCTTGTCCCACATCTCCAATGTCAATTCATCCACACGGCCATCCTTAAGACCTACATTGGCAGCATTGTTTACCAAAATATCAATCTTGCCATATTTTTCAAATGTGTCAGCAAAAAGCGCCTCAATGCTCTCCATCACAGTCATATCCATAAAGTGATAAGATGCCTCTCCACCTTCCTGAATAATACTGTCTACTACAGCCTGACCTTTCTCTTGTCTGCGTCCACAAATCACTACCTTAGCACCCTCTGCTGCATAAAGTTTAGCAATACCAATACCAATTCCACTGGTAGAACCGGTAACGATTGCAACTTTTCCCTTTAATCTGTCCATGAAATACCTCCTTCATTCTGAATTACAATAATATTGAGGTCAAAAAGTATTTTGACCTCTTGATACCTATAGATTGCTTCGCACTTTGTGCTCCCGCAATCCAAAAACATTCGAAATCCGCCCTATTGGGGCTACTCTCTCATGTTTTAGCGGGTCCCAAAGTCATACCTTTCATGTAAGCATGAAAGGTATGACCTTTTGACCCTGGTATCTTATAATTCTATTTTGTCGAAATGGGAACATCTCCCATCTAATTTGAATTATAAAACATTATACACAAAAAAGCAATAGATGACCTTTTTATAATGCCAAAATTATTTTATTTATTCAGGCTATTATAGCTGACAATAATCGGGTCGGAATAAGCATACATGGTTCTTCCATTTTCATCTTTATACTCCAAAAATGCACGCACTGTATAGTTGGTACTTGCATAGGCAGGCTTCATATTATAGGTAAATGACCCATCTTCTTTATATGATGAGAAGTTAACCCTTGTTCTTCCCGCAGTATTAACGGTCAGATTTCTGGTTCCCAATTTGGATGAACTGTAATAAACCAGTCCATGTGCTGTTACCGTAAAATATTTTCCACTATTTTCATAATCTTCAAATTTACCGGTAAGCGCAATCTTACCATTAGCAGCTGCCTGAGCAGACACCGTAACTTTTGGGACTGTTAATGTAACCTCTTCCTCCAGTTTAGGAATTACTTCCGTCTTTTCAGCACCACACACGGTACAAGTATAGGTTTTTACCCCATCCTCCTCAGTAGTAGGTTCTTGCGTTACAACCCCATCATTGTACGTATGTTCTGTAGTTGCAATTGCAGTTCCCTGCTGAATTACAAGTCCACACTTGGTACAAACCGTGTCGCCAGTATAACCCTCTTCTGTGCAAGTCGCATCCTTGTGATTACGGATTTCCGTTTCACTATGACTGCAGGATACTAAGCTCACAGTATATGTACAACTAGCACTGCCATCTTCTGATACAGTCAAAATTCGTACAAGATTATTCAAAATCGGTAACATGGTGATTCCCGCATTCTCAGTACTAGAAGCAGTCACATTCACCTCGTCTTTTTCACTTTCTACCTCATATTCCATGGTATCTGCAGCAAATCCTTCCACTGTAGTTCCATCCACTGCCAGATCCGATAATGCTGCAGAAGTATGATACTCCACTGTTCCAAGATAAGTCATAATCTCAACTTCTGTCAGTGCTACACAATGATTACCCGTTGTACCATCCTGCTGAGTCACAATGATACGAAGTGCCACAGGATTAACCACCTGACTAAACTGATAAGTATATTCTGCACCCAGATTATAACTCTCGGTCTCACGCTCTGTTGCCTCAACCTCAACAAAATCTTGTCCATTCAAAGAATACTCAAAACGAACAGATGCTGGCTTTGCCGCACAATTATCGTAATAATAATACAAATTGACATGATCAATCAAATGTGCAGTTGCCCAGGAAAATGTTAAAGTCGCTGTATCACTCACAGTTCGATTATTCCAATTACTCCAGCGTTCACTCGTATTATCACTCGGTTTCGTTGTGCCATTATTAATAGAATTAAGATTATCTGACTGATTGTCTTTTTCGATATCCTGTGTCAGTGAAGACGCTTCTGGTGCAATATTCTTGCTCTCTGTATTAATAGCCTCTGCTACACGAATGCTTGCCGTTACTGGTAAAGTTTCTGAGCCAATGACAGCAGCCGTTCCATTCACAACAACCACACTTCCAACTGTTTCAAACTGTTCTGCAGACATAGATTCCCAAGTAACTTTAAATTCTCCGCTGAGCGTTCCATCTGCCAGTACACCTTTCACCTGATCAAGCAGATTTGGCACAATACCAGGAATAGTGACCGTGGAAATATTACGCATTGCAATTACCTTATCAATTACATGCAGTTTACAGGTAACACTAATCGGATCCATACCCTCAAAAGTAAGCGTTCCTGTTACGCTATAATCACCTGCACTTGTATACATTTCTTCCGAAATTTCACTCCAGATAAGTGTTCCTGTTACTGTTGTTCCATCTGCCATGGTTCCCGTTGCGGTCGTTTGTAATTCTGGTTTTGTACCAACCTTGACGGTATAATCACGTACCATGGTATAGCTGACCAAACCTTCTTCCACCGTTCCATCCTCTGTTGCCGTAGTTTCCACTGTAACACTACCACCAGTAAGATTGCTAGACGTAACATTCACATCAAAGCTTCCCGCATCCTTTGTAGAGCGCACAATTACAAGTGCCTTACCGGCATAAGCATTGATTTGAGCTGAGGTAGTACTTATCAAGACAGAGGACTGCTGATACTTCTCAGTAGTCGCCTGATCACCGTTATCCACGCCAACAATTTCACCGTTTCCAGACAACTCAAACTTAATTATATTAGCTGCTGTTGTATCCAGAATACCATTTTCATCCTGTACTTCCACTTCAATATAAGCAAGACTGCTTCCATCCGCTGAAATGGTTTCCTTATTTGATTTTACAAGAAGTTTTGATACCGTACCAGGTGTAGAAACAGAAGCCTTGCCCTGAATATCTGTGGTTATTTCTGTTCCATTTTCATCATAAGCCTTTGCTGAAATTGTACCTGCTTCGTAAGCTACATTAAATGTTGCATACAAGCTTGCAGAACCGCTGGCACTCACTGCTGTACATACACTGCTGTTAACACTTTCTGTATTATAGGTATAATATTGATAACCCGCAACAGTTGTATGGACTGTTCTAGCTGCTGTACCAATCAAAGTACCATTTCGATATAATTCTACCTTCGGTGCATTGGAATAAATCACAACAGGAGTCTTTCCCTCTGTAGTCTTTTCCTCTGTAATCATCATCATGTTGTCACTATCCCATGCAGTGACCAAATGCAGCGTGGTACTGCTCTGATTCCACTGGCTGCGGTAGAAATAATAAGTATCTTTCTCAAACCCCGCAGTATCCACAATACCAAAATAACTACTGTTTGGGACTGCGCCAGAGCCAGAAACAGAACCTGTACCAGTACCATTCCAAGGAGTCGGCTCACCGATATAATCAAAACCAGTCCATACAAATTCACCAGCAACAAAGTCTCGAGTCATAGTTGTGTACAGAGAATCATGAGCAGTCATGCCCCAGCCTACAGCAGAAGTGTCATATGAAGTTAAATGGTAATTACCATCCACCGCACTGGCACTTGCCTGACTCTTGTATTGACTACGACTGTTGACAGCGGAGGAAGTCTCCGAACTCAAAATCACATCGTAGTTCTTATGTTTTTCGTCTAACGTGTCTGCAGAAGCATAATTATATCCAATAACACCACTGCTCGGATTATTCATAATTTTCTCAATTACCTGTGCTACTGTAGTATTACTGCCACTCGTATTATCACTCATAGTAGCAGGACGAGTTCCATCCTCTTCATTCATAGCATCTAACAGAAAATCAACGATTGTCAAAAAGTCACTGCTAGCACCGGCGCCTTCCTGTACTTCATTCGCCAGAGAATACAGAATCAAGCACGGATCGTTTCGATCCCTCTTGACAAGGGAACGCATCGCAAACTCTCCCCAAGTCATATTGCTGTCGCCATCTATAATCTGATTGTCTGCTGTCAATTTCGTCAAAAAGTATTTGCTGAAGTCATTTGTATTTCCATTTTTAGCCACACTCCAGGCATCAAAACAATCTTCTACAACCAACAATCCAATTTCATTGCAGATTTCCATAAACTGTCGATCATGTGGGTTATGGCTCGTACGGACCGCCGTCACACCCATATCTTTCATCTTTGTCAACTGACGATACATGGCATCATAATAGGCAGCACTTCCCAATGCACCTTGATCATCATGTAAACATACACCATTAATCTTTACGTTTTCTCCATTCAAATGAAAGCCCGTACTGTCAAAACTAAAGTATCGGAAACCAAATATAGTATTATAACTGTCTGTCACTGTTCCATCTACCAACACTTCTGTGTGAACTGTGTACAAATTTGGAGTATCCAACGACCACAGAGTTGGATTGGAAACACTGGTACTTCCCTCCGCCGTAGCAGACTTTCCTGCGTCTACCGTTACTTTTTCAGTCTCATGAGTTACTGAAACGGCATTACCGCTTGCATCGTAAACAGTGTTGCGAACCACTGCGCTCACACTGCTGTCTCCATCGTTTACCACCTCGGTCCGGATATTGACAGTGCCCTCACCATTTGCAATATCCGGTGTCGTTACCTTTGTACCATAACGCTGTACATGAACAGGCTCCGTAACAATCAATGTCACATCACGATAAATACCACTTCCAGAATACCAGCGGCTGGATGGAATGTTATTGACCGCTTTGACCGCAATCACATTCTCCGTTGCACCATCACAGGTTACATAGTCGGTAATATCAAATGCAAAGGAAGTGTAACCATAATGATTTTCCCCTACCTGTGTCCCATTAACATATACATAAGCATCCGAATACACACCATCAAAATTCAGCACCAGTGTTTTACCAGAACAACTCTTAGGCAACGTAAATGTCTTTCGATACCATCCTGTACCTCCTGGCAAAAAACCAGATTCCGCTTCGCCGCTTGTTGTAAAACTCTGTGAGATGCTGAAATCATGAGGCAGCGAAATAGAGTTCCAGCCTGAATCATCGAAATTCATATTCTGAGCAGTATTTGAAGTTCCCAGATAAAATTTCCAGCCTTCATTAAAATTGTTTTCCCTCTCCATCACTGTATTAAAAGAAACCTTTACTGTTTCCATTTCACCAGCAACTGTTCCAGTTTCTTCCGCATGGGTAGGAAAACAAATTCCTGACAGAACCAGTATCCCTGCAAGAGCAGAGGAAAGAAACCGCTTTTTTAATTGATGTTTCATAGTATTTATCCTTTCTCAGTAAACTAACATGCCTGTTTCACAGGCATCAATAATCATGAAAGTCAATCACTCCATGCTGATGCACTCTCGCAATCACTATCACTAATTGTTTTTAAAATTCATCAAGATCACAGTCAAAAGAATTTTTCATTCTGACAGTCTCCTGCGATCTTATCTCTTCAGGTAACTTCTTCGCATATTCCTGATAATACCTCGCTGCTGCTTCATTCATTTTACAGAGATATTCGGGATATCCATTGCAATCACCAGACTCATTGTAAACCATAGCAATACACGCATGGCAAAGATGATAATTGGGACAATTTGTACAGACAGGAGAATAACGAATTTGATTGGTTTGCTCCACCACCTGCCTCCAAGCTTCCTCAAAACTATGACCTGCCAACGGAACTTTTGCAGAAGTATACATTCCACAGTTACCTATATTTCCCTGCCAGTCAATCCAGAAAGAACAACGACCAGCACGGCAATGCATTTTTTGTGGCTGCGCCTCCGTTTGATTTTGCCTCATTTTCTCTGTTATCGGTACAAAATATCGATAACGCTCCGCTTGACCCAAAAACCATGCTGGCTCATTTTGCAGAAAATCTGCTTCCACGCGAGCCAAAGCAGCCTCTTCTGGGGAAAGACGATGATTTTGCCCAATCATAGTGTTATCCCGTCGAACAGGCGGAAACATATAAGTCGCTGCCTGAATCGGGGAGCCAACCGATTTTGCATAACATATCATAGCTTCCAAATCATTCAAGTTTTCTGGAGTAATACTGGTATTAAACTTAACAGGGACTCCATATTGCTTCAGCCATTCCACTGCACGATGAACACGATTGAAAGCATCTCCATCTCCGCAAAGTGCCTGATAACTTTCTTCACTGGCTCCATATAATGTAATATTAATTCGTGTTGGACGATGTTGTCCTAACCATTTCGCCATTGATTCATCAATTAAAGTACCATTGGAATTGATGCTTACCTGAAGTCCCATTTCCTGCATCCCAACCATAATTTCTTGAAAATCCTGTCGAACAAATGGCTCACCTCCAGTCAGCAGCGGAAAAAGCATTCCCGCATCCCGCGCCTGTCTGGCCCAGTCCAGCCATTGCCCCGCAGGAATCAACCCACCCATTCGATTTACTTCTGCCATACTCTTTCGCACATAACACATCTTGCAATGGAGATTGCAGACTGGCAGCAACTCAAA
>JBJELF010000103.1:5561-11507 GCA_051879015.1 Lachnospiraceae bacterium | reverse complement strand
ACAGCACCATCAAAATAGCTCTCTGTGCCGTCCGCATTGCTGACGGCCGCTTGGTACATAGCTAAATCGCCCATATTTAGCGTAGTAGCTAATTTAGCTATATCTTGTGCGCCAAAACCCATGTGAATACGTTTTTTACTGTCACCATCTTTCAATGTGTAGGAAATCGGGGTGAGATTTTTAATAAAATCTACTGCATTATCGATACCCCCTAGCACATTTTTTGTTTTTAGGTCCGACTGAGTGATAGTATTTGTAAAAAATCCAGTATTCCAACGATAGCTTGTAGTTCCTAGATATCCATCACCGCTAGTATCGGGCCTTAAGACAACGCGCAGCTCTCCGCTCGGCTCAACTAACATTTGTATTTTTCTCGTATCATCGCTCGATGGAATGAACGAAATAGTATACGCCGTTTCGCCCATTATTCGACTGGTATAATCTGTTGCATTACTATAGTTTTGTTTATAATGAAAATCGATATAGGGTTGTCCAGTTTCATTCGCTTCTCCAAACAGCTCAATGCCGTAATCAACAAACAGTGCGCTGGCGATGCGTACATCCATATTTTTTCCGCTGGCACCGTCCATCGATGTAATAGAGCCAATCCGAAAACTTCCATCACCATTAAAGCGCCAGGGATAAATATGACTTCCGCTAGAATAATCGTCAAAATACAATATAGCAGAAGCTTCTGTCGATTGAACATTACGCAACACAAGCGTTTTACTTGCATCGGAATTAACTGCTTTAACAGCTCCGTCTGTTAAGGTCAAATCTCCGATTTTGCCCTTGGTTGCATATAATGATCCTGCGTGTGAAACGCGGAACGCTGCATCAGCGTAACTGTCATGACTATTTGCGCCTGCTGCAAATGCCCACGTGCCTGACGTCTGCATTGCTATCATATTACCTGATTCTGCTCCGGCATAAAGTTTTGCAGATCCGATAGCAAAACCACCAATTGTGCCACTAGTTGCGGTAATTTTTCCTGATATTTCCGCAGATGTTGCATAAAGCTTGCCTGATTTTGTTACCCTAAATGGACAATCGGAATAATCATCATGGTTTGCGCCACCCGCTGCGAACACATGTGTTGCTGTGCCACTTGCACCGCCAGGTTTTTGCATTACTGCAACTCCACTAGTACTGTCACCGCCATAGATTTTTCCGGCTGTCATTGACCATCCGCCGATGGTCGCTCCAATACTATAGATGTCTGTAACTGATATGCAATCTGCAGTAACAGCGCCTTTTAAATTGATTTTTGCTGCATCTATCGTAATACTTTCTGCAGACTGATTGATTGCCGATATGACACCATCTTTCTCCACTTTTAACTCGATTTCTGCTGCTGTCTGTGAAATCGACGATTGCACACTGCTGATCGTCTGTTCATGATCTGATGTAACTGTCTGTAAATCTCCCACGGTGGATTGTATACCATCAACTGTCTGTATTAGCGTAGCGTATTTATCATTAATTGTAGTAATCTCTTCGCCAATCTCATTTACTGCATCATCAATGTCTGTTTGCCAAATTTTTGATGATATTTTTCCTTGTATGGCTTCAAATTCCGTTTCTAGCGTTTCTAAATCTGATTCTAGATCCGATTCTTTCTGCGTTATAGTCTTGTACGCTACACTAAGTGTAGTATTATCAATTTTTACATTACTTGCATCTACAGTAATGCTGCCATCCTCATTTAATCGCTCCGCTACGCTTGTGATATCTAGCTTACTGCCATTGATAGCGGCATCATCTGCCACATTGATATCTTTTATAATACCATCATTTAGTCCATGCTCCGTGACACCAGTTGCGTTCCACATCAAATTACCGTCAGAATCCCATAGATAGTAGTTATAATCGCCCTGGGCGTCTTCACCGATCTGGACTCTCACGGTATCATTATTATCGATAATCTGTATTGTACTATCAGCGATATACAGATTGCCTGATTCAGATGCTACAGTGACTTTGTTGGTATACACAGTGCCTGATGTGATTTTATCTGCAGTGAGGCTAACAATCATAGCGTCCTTAATAATTGCATCATCAATTACGGTATTATCCGCAGTAATGTGGATTGCTTGTAGCTCTCCAACTCCAGCTTGGCCAGCCAGCAGCTGATTAATATTTGCTACGTCTGCATCTAGATTAACTACTGCGATGTTAATTGCTTTCAAGTCATCAATTTTTGCATAATTAGCTTCCAAATAATCAATTTTAGCATAGTTTGCATCTAGGTATTCTACTGTAATATTGGTTGATGTGATGTTATCAATTCGCGCATTGACGACTTCTAAGTCATCAATTTTGGCATAATTCGCATCTAGGTATTCTATTGTTATCTGATTTGCTATTGCCTTCTTAACTAATAACAGCTCTGTGTATGTTCTGTTCATCGCCTGCGTAAGTGGACTTTTAAAATCCGTACTAGACTCCAGATCAGACTTGGCAAATGCCTGCACCGTGGCAGACAAACCGCCATCAAATGTATAGGTCAACTCCATGCAAGGAACAAGATAGGACTCTCCATCCCATGTCACCTCTAGCACATCCCATGGGTCCAGTCTAGGGTCGCCCAACAATAAGGAGAGGGTGCCAGCTCGATATGTAAAGTCCTTGTATTCACTGAACAACGCATTGAGCACCGCCTGTGTCATCAGAGGGTCAGACAGTGTAACCGCTCCACCGCCTTCCACATTTCCTGCACTCATCGTCGTTTCATTATCCACTGCACACTGAATGCCTTTTAATATAAAATTGTATTCTTCCACTGCTGGTTCACTTGTTTTATCGAAATCCACCGAATACGGCGTGGAAGAATAACCTCCGATGCGCAGCCCGCCCTCCCTATCAAAGCACGCAAAGCCACCATAAAGAGTAGCAATGTACCCAAGCACCTCACGTCTGGTGTAACCCTCTGGCTTGGTGTCAATCGTAATGCCATTGCTCTTCTCCAGTGCGAAGGGCACTCCCATCTGTGAGCACAGTTCTGCAAGGACCTTATCCGCGGTGGTCGGATAGGACAGCTCACTAAAAAAGGGAAGCTCACCAAAACTCATCATGCGGTCAAATGCAGTAAACTTAATACGTTTAGTTTTTTCTGGATGTTCTGCGGTATAAATTCCCATTGGAAGATATTCCACGCTACCATCCGGGAGCAGCACCCCAAAAAATAAAGAAAACTCCTGCCCCTCAATGAAAAAGGGTGGCGGAGTCATCTCAATCTCTACTTGTGCGGCGCAGGTTGCGCCAAATGAAAACGCATCTTCTACCTGACTGCGCTGCGTGATTTTTATTTTAAAAAAGCCATCGGTTACTGTCTTATCACCGCATACCAGCTTTGCACAAAGGCTGCGAGATAATGCAGTGTTTAAATAATCTGCACAGGCTGTGCTTGGACTATACATCTCGCCACCCCCTGAGAATTAATCTTCCAGCATAAAAAAGAGTGCCTGCTGGTCAGCCAGCGTCAGGTCATGGCACTTTTCTAAATCTTCATACTGAATCTTTTCAATTTTCACATCTTGCTCGGAGTTTAACAGTTCCAATAGTTTTGTATTGTATTCCTGCTCGCTCATGCCCTCTTTTAAGATGTTGTATTTTCCATTTTTACCCTTCAGGTAATACTCCTCCTGGAGACGAGTCAAATAATCAATATAAGGACGGTAAGCTTTTGTCAGCGCTTCCTCATTTTTCAGCAGCTTGAAGCCTACTGCAACAGAGAATTTACTCTTGCCATATTCTTTTTCACTCTGCTTTAAGTGTTCAATACCGTTCAAGACATTGATAATATTCATGTTCTTCATAAACAAAAAACCTCCTACTTATTGCTCCACAATCTCCACACTTGCGCTCTTGTAATACTCCACCCCTGCAAAACAGCCAAGATACTCTTTCTCAAGTGTGCCGCGGTAAGCGGATATTGTAATACTAGCGCCACAATCTTGAAAAGTGATGAGAATAAAACCCGTAGCGAGTTTCGATTTTATCAAAGCCAACTCACTGGCAGTAAGAATTCCCCAAGTTACTTTTAATTTGTGTTTCTCTGCCACCACATCACCGACCATAATGCCGTTTGCACCTCGTCCCGTGTTGGATGACCATATAATTTCATTGCCAACACTTAGCTGCACGGGCGCAGGGAGGACAGTCTCCCCCGCTGTTAGAATTGCCATGATTGCCCTCCTAAACTAAAATTTCACAGACTCCAGTAGCTTTGGTATTTCGATTTGTCTGTTTCACAAAATATCTCCTTAGCGCTTCTGGGTCGATTTCAACCAAATCATGCTTTTCCAGATAAGCCAAAATCATCTTTAATAGCTCTATCACTTCGGTATTATCACTTCCACCCATTGCTGCCGCTTTTCTCGCCATTGCTTCCAACTTGTCCTCCGGGGCAACCACCTCTCCTTGATGGCGATTGTCACCGATAATGGCAAGCTGGGGAGTGTTAGCCTTTACATACCCACCTTGTGCGAGGCGTGGGATGGATATTGTACCAACATTGCCAATATTGACGCCAGGGATATTGTTAATGACACCAATCACACCATTAATCATACCAATAAAGCCATTAACCGTCCGTTCAATCGTAGAAAAAACAGCGTTGATTGCGCTTCGGAAGGCGGACGAGACGGCATTTCCGATGGTCACACCGATGTTGGTAAATGTCTTCGTAATCGTATTCCAAATTCCTCCAAAGAAACTTCCAACACCACTAAATGTTGACTTAATATTATTCCATGCCGTCTGAAATTTACTCTTAAACCAGCTACCAACACCTGCAAAGGTTTCTTTAATTCCACTCCAAAGACCAGTAAAAAAGCTTTTAATACTTTCAATTGTCTTTTTGAAGAAGTCCTTAATGCCACCCCAAATTTCTTTTGCTTTCACCGAAATGGTATCCCAATTTTTGTATAATAATACACCTATAGCAATTACAGCAGCAATGGCAGCTACAACTAAAGTGATTGGACTGGTTAAAAACGCAAAGGCGGCACCTAATGCAGTAGTAATTGCTGTAAGTCCTGTTTGTATAAAAGCAGCAGCACTCATGAGGGCATTAATCGTTGTCACCACTGCGATTGCAGCAGAAATTGCACCAACAACAAATCCGATAACTTCACCATTGGCTTGAGCAGCTTCATTATTCTGCCCAAGCCAATCGAACAAATCTTTCAACCAATCTAATAACCCGCCGAGTACTCCGCTCAACGCTTCTGCAATGAAAGTGACTATCGGTTTAATTACCTCTTCATATAGTCCATATAATCCGTTGTAAAACTCAGCAACTCCTTGAGCGATACCCTCAAACAAAGGCGCAATCGCATCAAAAGCAGAGAAAAATACCTCTTTTATTTTTTCAGCATTGTCAATAAAAGGCTGTAAAATCGGAGTAAGAATTGCTTGGACGGTCATCAGCACAGTATTAAGCATCCCCAATACTGTATTGCAAAAAGTTCCAATGAGTCCTCCAGCAAGTCGCTCACCGCCTTCAGAAGCTAAACTTTCAAACAAAATAGCAATGGAAGCACTCAATTTTCCTACTAAATCGGCAAGTTCACTGGATATATCAAATGACCGTACAAGGCTGCTTCTTATGTATCCTTGATTATCTTGCAAATATCGGTCAAAACCGCCTATAATAAAATCTGCAATGGATACACCAATACTTGCAACAGAACCCGTTATTTTTCCTAAATTGAGCGCAACCGAATCAAGGAAACCATTCGCACTGTCTACTACTGATTGGTCAGTAAATATTTCTTTAAGTGTGCCTTTGATGCTTGCTATATGTGTTTTTAGCTTGTCAATTGTATCAAAACTATTTCCAAATCCGATTTCAAAACCTTGTTTGAATTGATTTGCTAAACGCTCGAATGTCTCTAAAATCGCATTGCTCTCTTCATTCAGTTTTTCCAGAACACTGCTGCC
>JBJELF010000103.1:0-5461 GCA_051879015.1 Lachnospiraceae bacterium | reverse complement strand
ATCACTTGTAGCGTCACCAAAAATCATTTCTGTAAATGATTTAAATGCATTTGCAAGTGTAGCAAGACGGCTAATAAGGGTATTAACCATTTTTATGACGGGCATAAAGACATTGATAAGACCTTGACCGATTGTTGCCTTTAAAGAATCCATCTGGAGCGCAAAGATTCTAACCTGATTCGCCCAGGATGTTGCTGCAGTTCGAGCAAAATCACCTGTGGCAGTAGCAAGCTGGTCTTGTACAAATTGGTATCGCAATGCAACTTTTTCCATTTCGGACATCTGTGATGTAGTTTTCCCAAAACCATTGGCAAGTGCATAGGAGTCAAGTGCTGTCTGGGTCATGACTACGCCGAGGTCCTTTAGTGACTCTGTTTCGCCTGTAAACACACTTTTAAGCTTTGTGTAAGCCGCGTCTTGGCTGACGTTATAAAAAGATGCCACATCTCCAGCCAGTCCAGTCAATGTTGTAGACATTTCTGCTGCTTGTTTTTCGGTAAATCCAAATGCTTTCGACATAGCACCAAAGGTGCCAGCATATCGTTTTGCCATTATTTCTGATAATCCGAATTGAGTATCTGCGTTTTGAGCAAATTCATCTATGCTACCACTCATGGTTTTAAATGCCGAATCAACGACATTTTGCACTTCGGTTAAATCTGAACCTAAATCAATGCAAGACTTTCCGAAATTAATCAGACTTTTTGTTGCAAAAGCCCCTGCCAACATTTTTCCCGCTAATTTGGCAAGATTGGTAATCTGTCTCGTTAAGCCACCGCTATCCAACTGAACCCCTAAAGAAACTTGTCCTACTTCATTTGCCAATAATTACTCACCTACTTTCCATCCGATTTTCATACTTGATTTTTATGATTTTGGACGCTCCCTGCCATTTTGACAAATGCTTGCTTCATACTTTCCAGGAAGGATTCCAGTTGTTGCTCTGTGATTTCCTTTGCTTTCTTCCGCCTCCATTCGTTTCGAATACGATGCTGCTCTTTACTAAAATGCTTTAGTATATCTTCATTTTCTTCTGCACGAATGGAAACAATACGCCCAAGCGGTGTGTCTGGTCCAAGACCTGCAAGTAAATCACAAAATTCGTTCCAAGATAAATCAGATAGTTCTTTAGAAAGTCGAATCCCATACTGGGACTGAAACGAAGATACAATCAAACCGTAGTCTTCAAACAAATCATAGTACGCATCAGATTTTACTCCCATCCTCATCTGCATCGATATCATTTCCGGTTGCCAAACGCATTGATGTCTTGATAACCATTCTCAAATCCTTGAATGATAACGGTAAAGAAAGTAATTCCTCTGCTTTCTCTTCTCCAAATAAAAGATTCATGCTTTGGGCAATTTTTTCCTGGTTATCAGGTATTTCATCGAGAGCTGCCAACTTTAACACTGTCTTAGCGTCGCTGCGAATCTCAAACTCCTTATTTCTTATTTTTAAAACTGGATTTGCAAGTTCTAATTTATCTGTAATATCCACTACTTTGCTCATATCAATCTCCTTTTATTTATGCTGTTGGCAATTTCACAGTTGGTTTCCCATTACTGTGGATAGTAAAATTCAGTGGTCCAACATTCGTAGAATCTCCACCGCCAAAATCCGTTACATCGTAGACAGCAGCAGTCCAACTTACCACAGTACCATCAGGGAATGTCCAATCAAAATATCCTTCTGCATCTCTACCATTTTCAAAGGCCAATCCCGCTACAAAGTCATTGCCTGTATCCCCTACATTTCTTTTACCATTAATCGTGATATCAATTGCCTTGGCAGTCATCAATGTTCTCTGCCATCCTTCCTGATCCATTGGAGTCCACGTTTCTACTCCATTATTAAAAGCAACCTGAAAGCTTTCCATGTCTGCAATTGTAGTTTTCGCATCCTCCGTTGCCCCTACATGAAATTGATTGTCATACACAGGAAATACACCTGTCTTGGCTGTGCTCGCCATAAATAAATTACCTACCTTTCTACTTGATACACAAAATCAATCCATATAACTTGCTCATAGATGCCTTTTTCATCGGTTCCCACATCCACTGGCTCGTTGGTAACCATTCGGACAAAATAGATGTGAGTATCTCCAATCGAAAAATCTCTCGGCAAATTTTCTAATTCCTCGTATAGTAAAAAAGAAGCCTCTTGTGTTTGCCTGGCATTATTATTCCAGTGCACCAAAATAGAGACTCCCTTTTCGTCATATCCTTTATTTCCTTTTCCTCCAATAGGAACCGAATAAGTTCCATTCCCCTCTTCTCTGGTATAGACACCAATTGCTTTATTCGGCTTGATATCCATTTTTCCGATGTAATAGTGATTCGCTTCAAATTCTAAAGTTTGAAGAAAGTCTCGAATGTCCGCAAGTGCAAGCATATATCACCTCAATAATCGTTGATAGATAGCAGTAAAGGTTTCTTCCGCAAAA
This sequence comes from Lachnospiraceae bacterium, assembly GCA_051879015.1. GTDB lineage: Bacteria > Bacillota > Clostridia > Lachnospirales > Lachnospiraceae > JBJELF01. The sequence goes on along the minus strand of JBJELF010000103.1, from coordinate 3,015 downwards.
TTCTCTCTGGAACCTCCTTCCAGATAGTCTTTGAACCATTCTCCGCCAGCATTTGGATTCTCTGCCTTTGAAAAATGATACTCTGGATGGAAATATAATCTTCTAGCGTATGGAGTTGATGATACAATACTAACTTTGCCACGATTCACTTCACTATCATCTATAAATGTACTTTCATTTTGCAAATTGCCAGTCTTAAACGGCATTATCTGTCGTGTTTTTACATCCGTCATGATAGCGTCTGCCGTCTGGGTCAGTGCAAGTTTTCCAATCTGATCCAGCTGTCGAATCATCCCTGAGTTCAACCGAATTGTGCTATTCACTCGAACCATATTACACCAGCTCCAGTCTTGTATAATTTACACTACCATCTGGATTTCGACACTTTTGAGCTTGATAAATTCTTCTTTTCTCACCGTACACGGTCGCCCATCCAGATGGCAGCGCACTCATTTTCGGCGCAATGTCGCCAGGAAGCAGAGCAATACCGGATAACTGTACATATTGCTTATTATCCTGATATAATCGTTTCGCACTATCCTGATAATTACATAAAAAGTCAGACTCTAAAGCCATGATGGGTGCACCGTCCTCATCTACGTCTTCCTGTTCCAAAATGATATGTATTTCTGTTTTACAAAGTCGCTTCGGTACTAAACACGGATATTTCATCTTCTCACCTCGCTAACAAGCAGCACAATCCTGTCTGACACAACATGGCATAGACATCTCTTCTCATGGCAATCCCCTTATCAGTAAATATATTCCAGGAACTTCCAAATTGCGCAGATACACCATTGATGCTGTAGCTAGACAAAACTGTATTGATTTCATCCGCATTTTCGTACTCAAATTCTGCCTGTAGGCATATTACTTCTTTGATTACTTCCTGTTGAAAATCTGTTAAATTATCAAATCCCAGACCACGGATGCGGTTGTAGGTCAACGAATCGATATGTCTACTTGCCTGATTGAGCATTTTGTCTAGGCCGTCATAAGGAATAATTTCACCTTCGTACTCATCCTCATAAAAATCTGCTGTAACATACGATGCTGACATATCATCACTTCGCTTTCAGTTTGGCATTTTCCGCCTTCAATTTGGCATTTTCCTTTAAAACCTCTTCGTATTCAGAATACTTGACCGTAGCAGAAGGAGAGCGTTCCAATAAAACGCCCTCCTCACTGTAGATATCAAAACCAGATGCCAGATAACTATTTTTTGTCACTTCATCTACACGATAGACCTTATTTTCTTTTTTGGCAAACATCAAATTGCACCTCCTATTATATCAGAGATATCAAACGGCCGTATGGATGATACAACCCTGCTCCATGAGCTGGTCAATCGCAAAGGTTCCGTTGTACTTGCGGTTCTGATATAAATAATTGTCGCTGGTACGAGAATCCGTTCCAGGTGTAAATACGTGAATATAAGCATACTTATCTCTGGATACTTGCGCCTCTGGGTCAATAAGAATATAGTCAATCTGCTTCGCACCAGAAGCCGCTACGCAACCATTAGTAAAATCATATGCCGTCTTAAAACGTGCCGAAGGCACAGTAATAATCTTTTTGATATCATCCAGACTGTAAACCCGTCTGTCAATTCCAGTTGCAAACCTATCTACATTGAGCTGTCTAGTGATGCCCTCTGCATTTTTCAACAGTGTTCTGTACGCTGGGGTACAATACAAAATCACCCTATCCAATGGTACACCCGCTTCTTCCATCGCCTCTAAGTTTGCATCAAAATCGGCTAATACATTAGCAGCGGTTAAAGCGGCAGTCTTAATGGTCGCACCAACCCTAGATGCCTCTGTATAAATTTTAGAGTAAGTATAACAATCTGCCTCTGGAATTGCCTGTGTAGTATCGAATCGGCTCTGAATATTTGCGATACTCGCCACCAAGTTAGTCTCATCCACATCCATTGGGTCAATAACGAACTCCACATCTCTATCATGATCGAGTGTCTTGATTTCATAGTCATTTGAGTAGTTTCCAGTGTTAAATCCTAAGCTGCCTCTTACATGGTCCTTATAACCGGATACGGTCAGCTTTGGAATCTTTAAATTCTTTCCGTTTACAATCTGGATACCCTGATTTGAGTGATATAAATCTACCGATGTCTGTTCCTGAGCATACAGATTTACCAATACATTTCTAAAAATATCAGTATAGACTAATGTCGCCATGCTCTACCTACCTTTCTTTATCTCTTTCTGATGCCAAAAATGTTATTCAGCATCTCCTCTTGACTCTGTGTCTGACTTCCCTGCTTTCCTGTGCCTCCAAAAGCCCCCATTACAAAACCTTGCTGAGCTTGTGTACTAGGCTTGAGTGCTGGAATATCCTCCAAAACCTTGTCAATAGCAGACTTAATAGCTTTCTGATTAATTACTCCATCAGTACCAACCGCATTACTTAGATCTGCCATCTTGAGTACATAAGGAATTGTCTTGGCATCAAGTCCCAAGCCGAAGGCTGCCATCATCGCCTCATTCTTAACATTAGCGACACTGACCGCCTTTCGAGCAGCAGCTAACTGGCTCTGCAATGCGCCAACATCAGGATGATTAGCAGCCTTCTGCTGTTTAAAAGTATTCATTGCCTGCTGCGCTTCCTCTGCAGTCAGTCCCTGCTGCTTAAAATAAGATTTGAGAGCTGCATCTTCATTCTTGGCAAGCGTATCGTCAAGCATCTGCTGCACCCTGCCATAATCAATCTGCTGTGCCTGAGTCGGCTGCTGTGTGCCTTGAACCCCCTGCTTGGTACCTTCTCCCTGCTGGGTTGTCTGTGTTCCATCCATAATTTCTCCTTTCTCGCGCAGAGTTTAGTGCCTTCTCACGTTTGGGCATAAAAATAACACGCATTGCTGCGTGCCAAGTATCTATTGCAAAATAATTTTTCTATTTTCCCAAATTGCCTGATTTCCAATAGCATCATGTTCACAATTTACAATACATCCTTCCGGAGCACAATAGCTGATATTAGATGCAAGTTCAATATACT
>JBJELF010000102.1:0-11557 GCA_051879015.1 Lachnospiraceae bacterium | reverse complement strand
ACACAACAACAATTAGCCAAAGCTACTAATCTAAGCCGCACTCATATCAGCAACATTGAGGCATCTCATATAGCTACTCGAGTTTCCATTGAAGCCCTATTTGATATTGCCAGTGCGTTAAATATTCCAGTAAAAAAGCTCTTTGAATTTCAAGAATTAGAACCCCAATCCATCGCGTCTGAAAATGAAACGCTCCTAAAATCATAATTAAAATTCTCGAATAGAATGAAAATTTTACACGAAAAGACCGCCACATCTATTTTATCGATGCAGCGGTCTTATTTTGTATCGTTTTAATCATTGGAAACTTACTGACGCCTGTGCCCTTTGAGTACTAGGCCGTTGGCAGTTTATGCGCCATTAAATAATCCGTATATTTTACTGCCATATCATACCATTTTTTTAACACCTCATCGACTTTCGCTCCACAAGACTTGCGATAGAAAGCCCACACAAACCAATAATAAGCGATAATGGCTGTGTATGCCATAAAATGAAACATCAGCCTCTCATTTTTCTCGTCTCCCAGATATTCAGCTATAAAACGACGTGCTGTCTCAAAATCATACATGGCATCCACAATATAATATCCCACATCGACTCCTGGATCGGAACAGCCTGCATACTCCCAGTCAATCAGAATTACATTGCCGTCCGGCTTCACAAGCCAATTTGGTTTATAAGTATCTCCATGACAAAAACATCGCTCCACCCCGTCGTTTTGAGTCTGCTGATAAAGCTGCCGAATTTCCTCTTTCAACGGAACAAACGCTTCAAAACTTCCTGGACTCTTTTCTTCAATCAGGCGTTCCAAGTTCTCTCCATCTTCCCACGGATTTAAACCATAGTCTACTTTAATGGGTAAGCTATGCAGATATCTCAGCATCGCAGCCACTTTCTTGGAATCCTCAAAATTCCTATAATCAGGTTCTCGAAAATCTTTGATAAAAACAGAAATTTTCCATCCTTCCTTCAAATCCATATAAATATACGTCGGGTCCACATTCCACCGCTTCATCAACTCTAAAGAAATTCGCTCATTTTGGCGGCTGATAATCTTTTCCGTCCCCTCTCCCGGATGTCGATAGATATAGTCCACCCCCTTAAGCTGAAACACAAAAGAAGTATTGGTCATACCTTCATGGATGCTTCGAAAATTGTGGATATCTGACTCCTTACAGCCAAAGACAGCGCAAATATTTTGAAGAATGTCGCTATGACTATGCTCCATATAGGAACTATCAAATTGCCGCAGCTCATCCAGATTATCAAATCTTAAAATTGACCCTGATACGTATTTCTTATAATAACATGGCGGCATAGCCTGATAAAGCTTCTCAATCATCTCTTCAGAAAACATACTGGCGCAATTGCACAGATTCCGCTCCTTCTCTGCCAGCCAGAGAAAATTGTCGGCCAATTTCTTCGTCCAGTAAGAATGTCCCCTTAAAATCAAACCATCCTTAGACCAAGTTTCCTTCAGCCCAATCACCTGATTGTCCCGATTGGCAGTGGCATACCTCTCATGTATCACTTTGTTGGTATACAGACCAGCACCGAAAGATTCGTACTCATACTGATTGAAGGGATTTTCCACAAAATAGTTATCACAGTCACAGATATATGCATTTTCTAAAAGCGATTTCGCCAGATAGAGACTATAAATGTTGTTTTGAATATTGTTTTTTTCCAGATAATTGTCATTTTCAATAAACTCCACACCATATTTGGGTCTTAAATAAAAATACATTTCTTTTTTATAGCCTACAATGACCGTAATCCTTTGAATACCTGCCTCCCGAAGCTGCTGAATCAACCTCTCAATGAGCTTTTCTCCTTTCACCTCCAACAGCCCTTTCGGCTGCTCCAAAGAAATCGGGAGCAAGTGCGAAAAAGAATCGGCTGCTATAATCACTGCCCCAGACACACGATAAGGCTGAAGTGCCTGCACCCCCTCATCCGTAATTTGAACAAGCGTTTCGTCCACATACCCCTTTTTCATTAAACTCTCTTTCACTTCTGGTTGTTTCAAAACCTGATTGAGATATACATCAGACAAAATTGGCGTCCTTCCCTGAGATGCATTATAAAAATAATTGAGTGTATAAAATTCTTCTCTATTCATTGAATCTCCATTCCGCCGCCTTTCTAAATTAATAGACATTTCGCTGATTTTACCAACAGCTATGTAGCTCACAATTCACATTAGAATTTAACTGCCACAATATTAAAACACATTTTTCACACTGTCCCAATGCACTTTTTCTTGATTTTCATACGATTTTTATCAAAATAGTTACTACTCCCAAAATCATCAATACCACACCGACCACTCGATTTAATTTCTTAATTTCACATTTGTTTACAAATTTAGCAGAGAGTAACGCACCTAGTAAACAAAAAGCAATAAATAAGGTACTGCATCCTGTACTCCATTCCCTTGCTTTCCTTAAAAAATATACTTAATATATAATGTGTCTTGCGAAAAGTCAATAGAGAGGTTAAAAAGTATGCTTAATAAAGTATATTTGCCCAAAAATTTTCACAAATTCCGCAACCAAACGTAAAAAAATCGTACTTATGGGATGAAAGGCCTTTTAGATTAACATGGGGGTGAGCAACATGAATGATTTACAAATTATCGAACTATACTTTGCACGTGACGAGCAGGCAATCAAAGAAACCGATATCAAATACGGCAAGATGTGTTTCCACGTGGCAAACAATTTCTTAAGTAATGATGAGGATGCAAAGGAATGTGTAAATGATACTTATTTAAGTGTATGGAACAAGATTCCGCCGACGCGTCCAAATAACTTTAAGGCGTTTATCTGTAAAATTACAAGAAACTTATCGCTGAAAAAACTAGAACTATCCAATGCAAAGAAACGCTCTGCAAATATAATCGTATCACTATCAGAATTAGAAGAAATACTGCCGGATAACCGTATCTCTCCCAATATAGAGGATGAAGAAATTGGCAGGTTAATCAGCGATTTTCTATGGAATGAAAAAGAAGAAATCCGCAATGTATTTCTTCGTAAGTATTGGTATTTTGATTCCATCAGCGACATTGCAGCACAGTACTCGTTCAGTGAAACTAAAGTCAAATCCATGCTGTTTCGCACTCGCAACAAATTACGAGAATATTTAAGGAAAGAAGGTATTCAGATATGAAAATTCCGAGATTGGCTAATACACTGGGATATATCGACGACAAACTAATTTCTGAGGCTGCTAATAGCACCAGAATAAGAAAACAACAAACCCGATGGCTCAAATGGAGCGCAGCCGCTGCTTGCTTTATACTTGCCGCTGTTCTTATCATTGGTATCCTGCAGGGAAAACTTTTTGGCAACAATACCCATATCGCAACCCTTGAAAATGGCAACACGTTAGCATTTGTTAAAACTGATTCTGTTGGAATAGGTCAGTTTGATATGGAACGCGATATGGAAGGACGCAAATTAACGGATTCTGAAATTGACTTGTTATTTGAGCAAATGCCAGTTTCTGGCACCGTTTACTTCAATAACGAAAATAATCAATTTGCTGCTCTTGAAGGCAAATTAGGCAATGTTACTTTAACTATAACTGCACCTGGAGTATCCATTGCAGACACAATAATTGTTGGAGAAGAACAGACATCCGAAGTGGACGGTGTTTCTGTTGCAGCAGGATATTTTATCACACGAGCAAACAGCAAAGGGAAACGAAACATCATCTACTATGCCACTTTTGAACTGGGAGAAAATATCATATACGTTGAATACGCAGGTTCAACAGATGACAGTACAGCAGTAAGAACCGAAATAGCTGCTGCTATTCAAGATTTGATTCATCATGGTGAAATTAACTTCCATTTAATTTCTGTAAAAAACTGAAAACCACTGTGCAAGAAAACGGAACACTTTGTAACCCAATGTGGTATGCAACCAGATGCGACGGAGAAGGAATAGGACTGGATTGCTGCAACATCGTACGTGCATTCCATCCTATGTCGACATAGAGTGAATGACCTGTCTTTCCAATTGGAAAGACAGGTCATTCACTTATTTTCATTGAATCTTGACCACCCTATATCCGGCTTTTTCAATTGCTTCCCTGATTTGTTCATCACTTACTTCTTTTTCCATCGACACAACGGCCTCTTTTTTCTTTAAATTAACCCTGGCAGCCACACCGTCTATTTTATTTAAGCTATTTTCTACCCTATTTTTACAATGCTCACAGGTCATGCCTTCCACAATTACCGTTTTCTTTGCCACGATTGTCCTAAGCTTCTTCCTCTTTACCTTAACCGGAGTACTGCTGCCACCGCAGCAGCCTCCTTCCCCCTTAAAATGCGTTATACTCTGACGAATTCCAATCCATACCAAAATCACAATTACAGCAATAATTATTATATCTGCCATTTTTTACTTTTTTCCTTTCAAAATCTTTATCATATCTAAACTAAACATATACCCGCTAAGATGGATACAAAGCCACCTGCTAATCGAACTTCCCCCTTCGGTTGCACATTCCGCGATGGTCAAGATTCTGGAAACACCGCTTTCAGCGGACAGATGACCACAAACGGAAATAGAAAAAGCTAGAGCCAAACTTATCGAAGCTCAAATGCATTCATTCTATTTTTTTACTTCGCCCTCTGGGAAGATAATCTTATTTACCACAAAGAAGAATAGCTTTTCCCTCTCTTATCTGTTATTTCAGTTCAAACGCAAGAAAATCGACTGCGCCCTGACCGCCAAATTGGAAATAAAGAGCTTTTTTCCCATTTGGAATCGCAAGTGAAGCAGAAAAGCTCTTTGTTTCATCCCCACTGACACTTACAGGGATAACTGCTCCATTGCTAAAGTTTGGATTATCGGATACTTTCATACTGCCATTTGCATTTCCCCTCAGCTCAACGGAAATCTCCTTTGTTCCATCAATTTGAAAATACTTAAATCCAGCCACCGCACCATCTTGCATATTTGCTATGTACTGGTCTCCATTTTCATTCCTATCTTTACCCGTCTGAGTAAAATACGGATGATTGGCAAATGCCTTTTTGGGACTTGGACAGTCATAACGCCCTACCCCATTCTTCGACCATAAATTGCATGCAATGCGCGCCTCATAATGACCAATTCCTTTCAAGGGTCCGTCATTTAATCCACAGCTTGTCACTTCCGCCTGCTGGAACGAACCGTCTGGATTCTGTACCAGCTTTTCTGCACAAGCCTGACGGGAATAGGAATGGCGATTGGTTTGACGATGATAAAAAATGTACCACTGGTTATCAATTTTTGCCATGCCACCATGGGTATTTCCTAAATAATTAGTTCCCTTCTTCTCATCCTCATTTCCATCCAAGAACAAATCTCCCAAACTTACAAGCGTTCCACCATAAGTAAAACCTCCATCTGGCTTATCGCTAATAGCATAGCATAACTCATGATTATGTCTGGAAGAATATACAAAAATGTATTTTCCATTATCTTTTCGGATGGAGCTTGCCTCAAAAAACTCGTGATTTGGAAACGAACCTGCTCCCTCTTTTGGGAACAGCAGTTTTGGTTCCTTTTTGATAGTCACCATATCCGATTCCAATTCAATCACAACACCACCATCATTTTTCAGTGAATGAAATCCACTTGCTACTGCTGGTACTGGCGTGTAAAATCCGGAATACAGATACACTCTGCCATCATCATCCACCAAAACACCTGGGTCGAATGGCATTTGATCCCCTTTTTGGCGTCCCCAAAGCGTTCCAGATGGATAATGTACATGTCCATAAAATTGATACTGACCTGCTGGTGTATCGCACACTGCCACTCCCATCATGCCTAGAAAATCATACGCATAATAAAGGTAATAGCGTCCATCGATTCCCTGTACCACATCTGGGGCAAACAAAAGTCGAATCCCCAACCTATTTTTCGGGTCCTGATTTTTCTTATAAATGACTCCTTCATAGTGCCAATCGGACAAGTCATTTACTGGTGCTGACCAACAGACATAATCATTCATGCAAAAAATAAGTGCATTGAATCGGTCATGAGAACCATAAACATAGACACGGTCACCAAATACATGCGGCTCTCCATCCGGAACATACTCGTAACTAGGCAGATAAGGATTAAAAACTTGCTGTTTCATCCTGCTCTCTCCTTTCAGTTTTTTGACTTACCTTCTATTCCATGTACAAATACTTCTACACTGTTTTTAATATATTGGTCTTTATCCAATAAAGTCAGCTTGTTTCCAAAGGATGCGTCAAGAAACACAAAACCAAAGTTCATAGATAAAAACTGCATTGCCAACGCCTCTGCATTACAATCGCAAATGATACCTTTTGATTGCATATTCAAAAAGTATTCTGTCAATACTTTCTTAAAGGTTTGTGGAATTTTCATAATTTCAGGTGCAGTTGCCTCGTACAATTCCGGTGCTCTGAGACCCATAGATACCTTAACCATTTGCGGTGTTACCTTCTGCATATATACCTTCGAAAAAGAAATTAAATCTTCAACTAACTCACCACAAGCCCTAAAATCTCTTTCTTCAAGAAGCGGATTCCAATCAGGCAGCTTCATAGCTGCCATAACGATATCTTTCTTTCCATTAAACTTGCGAAAAATGGTGCATTCATTTATTTCAGCTGCTTTTGCAATATCCTTTGTTGTTGTGGAAGAATATCCCTTTTCCATGATAAGATTCATGGTCGCTGTGATAATCTTCATCTGTGTATTATCATACATATATTTAACCCCTATAATGCAAGTATATACTTGCATTATAGTTCTTAATCACAAAAATGTCAAGACCTCTTTGCAGAATTTGCCTCTATGTTTCAGGTCGGCATCCGCAAAACAAAAAAATTATTTTTTCATGGACTCCATCAAAAATATCTGCTATAATCTAAATAAATTCCACACAGATTCCTAATACCACTCATCATCCTTCCAAATTTATGATGTATCCTTTAGATACCGATGGAAGTCGGAGTAAAACAATGAGGTGATACATCATGAAAAAGAAAATTGTTGCAACAGCCGCTGTTATGGTCGCACTGCTTTCTCTCGGAAGTGTTACCACTTTCGCTGCAGAAAACTACAGTTATCTAACCGGTCAGGAAAGAAGTGGAAATCGAATCGAGGTCTATGCTCAAGCAGAAAGTTTCGCAACCGAAGAAGAAGCGCAAGTGTATCTTGATTCCCAAGGAATCGGGGAAAACGAGTGGTCTGAAGAAGCCGCAGCATCCTATAGCTTTGTCAAAGGTCAGCAGAGAGGTATGTCTTTCAGAACGGATGATACAGATGACAATGCGAACTCTGACATGAGTTCCTATAGCTATGTAACCGGTCGTCAACGCGGTTCCAGCTATCAGCAATAAAAAACAACTATGCAGAAAAATGGCAAATCGACAGCAAATATCCGTCGGTTTGCCATTGTCTGTATGGAAGATAACGGAGGTATAACATGGCAAAAATCCTGATTGTAGATGATGAAACAGATATTGTGCAGTTAATTGTAAGATTTGCCGAACACGAAGGGCATACAGTAACAACCGCCTGCAACGGAAAAGAAGCTGTCAGCCTGTGCCGCCAAAATAGCTATGATGTGATTATTATGGATATTATGATGCCGGAAATGGACGGTTTTGCTGCCTGCAAAGAAATTCGTTCTAAACAGGATATTCCAGTGATTATGCTCTCCGCCTTAGGACAGGAATACGATAAACTGATGGGCTTTGAACTTGGAATCGATGATTATGTTGTAAAACCCTTCTCCCCAAAGGAGCTGATGGCAAGAATTAACGTAGTTGTCAGCCGACATAAAAAAAATATTAAGCCGAGAGATGAAATTATTTTGGGCGGATTGAAAATTGAACCATTAGGCCGAAATGTTTACATTGACGGAATAAAAGCGGAGCTGACAGCAAAGGAATATGATCTGCTTCTGTATTTTATTGAGAATAAAGGCATTGCATTATCAAGAGAAAAAATTCTGAATGCTCTGTGGGGATATGATTACACTGCAGAAGATCGAACCGTTGACTGGCAGATCAAGCTTCTGCGCAGCAAGCTTGGAAAATATCGCAGTTATATCGTCACACTGCGGGGAATGGGGTATAAATTTGAAGACAACAGTTAAATCCTTTGGTTTCAAACTCTGGAGCACATTCACTTTTTTTGCTGCAGTCATATTTGCTGTACTGTGGCTGCTGCAAACGGTATTTCTTCAAAACTTTTATACGGGAATGGCAATTTCCAGTTTAAAAAAGACAGCGTCGAAAATCAACATGCAAAAGGATACGGATAACTTTTTTGATATCATCGACGAAGCTGCTCAGAAAAATTCCTTGCTTATCTTTTTAACAGATACTACCGGCAACGTGTTATACAGTACAGATGAGTACAGCGCACTTTATAATGATTCTTCCTATAACAATGAAGAAAATCACAGCAGCCAAAATCCTTATCTTTCGAGTGAAGATTCCCTGAATTGGGAAAAAGGTGTCATTCGAAATCTACCTTACAGCCATATGGAACTAATACGAAAATTGCTGCTTTCTGGAGAAAATAGTTTAGGTTATATAACAGAAAACTCCAACACGTATGTGTACGGCGTAAATCTGGAATCCTGTGCGCTGCTTTCCAATGACAATATTATTATGTGCATCAGCATGCCGTTAGGCTCAGTGACTGGAACGACCACTATCCTCCGCATACAGTTATTATGGGTGTCTGTGCTGTCACTGTCTTTGGCATTTATACTGGCTTACTTCCTATCACGAAAATTTGAAAAACCACTTCGCAGCATTACCCAACAGGCAAAAAACATTGCGAAAGGGGAATTTCATGTAGCGGATCACAAAGGTTTTTGCAGGGAACTGGATGATCTGTCTGATACTCTGAATGAGACTGCCGCCTCGCTGGAACGCTTAGAACATTCTCGACAGGAATTGCTTGCCAATATATCTCATGATCTGCGTACTCCGCTGACTATGATAAAAGGTTATGCGGAGATGGTTCAGGAAATTTCATGGAACGATGAAGAAAAAAGAAATCAGGATCTGAACATCATCATACGGGAGGCAGATCGTCTCACCTCACTGGTAGGTGAGATACTGGAATATTCTTCTATCCAATCCGTCAATCAAAAACCAATCATGACAGCATTTAATTTAAGTGATACAGTAAAAAATGTAATCCATCAGTTTGATGCGCTTTGCAGCGAACAGGGATTTCTTATTGAACAAAACATAGACCTGAATATTTGGATAAACGGAAACCGAACACAGATTGAGCGCGTAATCTATAATTTCATCGATAACGCTGTCAACCATACTGACAGCAGACAAAAAATATCGGTAACACTTTCTTGCCGAGGAGAAACCGTACATTTTGAGGTAAAGGATTATGGTCAAGGAATTCCCGCAGAAGATATTCCTTATATCTGGGACAGATACTACACCTCCAGAAACCGAAAAAACAAAGCAACGGTATCCGGACTTGGCCTATCTATCGCAAAAGAACTCCTGACATTACACGAAGCACAGTTTGGAGCAGAATGCCATGATGGATGCGTCTTCTGGTTTGAGCTAACCAAAATTTAATCCTATTTTTCACTGTAACCGGATTGAATGACTTACCAGCCATTCAATCCGGTCATTTTTTCATCATCCATTTTGACCCAATGCTTTTCAATACTCGACCGGTATGGTATTACCGTTCAACTGCTCGTACATCTCAGCATACCTTCTGCCCTGTTTGTGTGCGATACATGGCGGCATATTTTCCATCCAGAGCCAACAATTCCCGATGCGTTCCCTGTTCCATAATCTCTCCGTTTTCCAATAGAATAATCAAATCAGAATCTCGAATTGTGGACAGTCGATGAGCAATGATAATAGAGGTACGGTTTGCACAGATTTTTAATAATGCCTTGCGAATATTCTGTTCTGTCACCGTATCTACAGAACTGGTAGCCTCATCAAGAATCATGATAGGTGCATTGGTGAGCACCGCTCTGGAAATGGTCAGCAGCTGCCGTTCCCCCTGAGAAAGTTCCTGACCCCCCTGCTCCAAAACCGTATCATATCCTTCCGGCAAACGCTCAATGAAATGGTCTGCACCAGTCATTTCGGCAGCAGCTTTAATCTGTTCCATCGTAGCATTCGGATTGCCGTAACAAATGTTATCCTTAATTGATGCTGAAAACAACGCTGTATCCTGTAAAACAACACCGAAAATTTTTCGCAAATCTTCCATTCGATAATCTCTCAGGTCATGACCGTCCAGAGTAATACTGCCCTCTGTTACATCATAAAATCGGGTCAGCAAATTGATGATGGTAGTCTTGCCAGAACCAGTAGGACCTACGATGGCCACCTTTGTTCCGGCGGGAATATTCAGAGAGATGTCTTTCAGAACCTGTTTTTTTGCTGTATAACCAAAAGAAACCTGTTTCAATTCAATATCCCCCTTAGGTGTCCCCAATGAAAGAGCATCTGCTTTATCCGCAGGCTCTGATTCTTCATCCAGTATTTCAAAGACTCTCTCTGCACCAGCAACGGCAGTCTGAAAATTATTGTAAATATTTGCAATCTCCACAAAGGGTCGGGTAAACTGCCGAATATACAAAAGAAAACTGGTAATCAAGCCAATGCTGCTAATGGTTCCATTTACATACAAAAAACCACTGAGAACAGCAATGGCCACATAGCAAAGATTGTTGATAACATTTGTCATCGGCATCAGATAACCAGAAACAATGAGTGCCCGAATAGAGGTTTTACAAAATTGCTCATTCTTCTGGGCAAACTCAGCCTCCATTTTTTCTTCCTGGCAAAATGCCTTCACTACACTCAGACCAGAAATACTTTCTTCTACCTGACCATTCAATGCGCCCAAATGTTTTTGCTGCTCTGCAAACAATGGTTTGGTGCGCTTAGTAATCGTTTTTGTCAATAAGAAAATCAAAGCCACACCAATCATAGATACACTGGTCAGCATAGGACTAAGGGAAAGCATCATAATAAAAATACCAACGATTGTAAAGCCATAAGTCAAAAGCAGCGTCAGTGAATTGGATATGGTGGTACTGATGTTATCAATATCATTCGTCAATCGGCTCATCAATTCACCATGACGGTGCTTATCGAAAAATGCCAGAGGGAGTGTCTTGATGTGTTTGAACAAGACTCCTCGAATATGGCAAATAATCCTTTGACCGATGGATGCCATGAAAAAGGACTGCAGAAATTTCACCAGCCAATCACAAATATAAAGAGATGCAAGACACAGCAGTACCTTGGTCACGGTATCTCCATTATTAATAGCTGTAACTGCTTTACCAGAGAGATAGGGAGAAAGAATCGCAGCCAGAGACGCCAAAGCGGATAAAAGTAAAATCCATCCCAACCCTTTTCGCTGTCCCTTTGTCAATCCCCAAAGTCTGGTGAGCGTGCCTCTCATATCTTTCGGCTTGACAACAATACCTCGTCCAGGACGAGAAATACCGTTTAAATTTGCAGGAGGAATCCCTGTATTTTTATCAC
>JBJELF010000101.1:0-2595 GCA_051879015.1 Lachnospiraceae bacterium | reverse complement strand
TGCGGAGCAATCCATAGGTATCAAGGGGTCAAAATACCTTTTGACCCCAACATCAAAAAATGTAACTGTTGGATTTTAGATTCGTACAGCAATTGTAAGCCACACACAAAAAAAATACAATACTCTTTTTTACAAATCACTATTTAACTGAGGAGGTCCCTTATGTTAGAAAAAATTTTATCGCACCCTTGGCTCAAAAAATGGGTGACTCATCCAATTTTTTCAAAATTTTTAAACTACGAATTTATCACCTACATTATCTGCGGAGTGCTTACTACACTCATCAACTGGGGAGCTTACTATCTGTTGGATCTCCAAGGCATATCCACTATGTTGTCCACTGCCATCGCATGGCTCATAGCGGTTATCTTTGCTTACTTTGTCAACAAAATCTGGGTATTTCGCAGCTACAGCTGGGCTTGGTCCATCGTTTGGTCCGAATTTGTACCCTTTATCACCTGCCGTATTCTTTCTGGCATTTTTGATGTGATATTTATGGTAGTTGCAGTAGACTTCTTACACTGCAACAAAGCCATTGCAAAAATTTTATCCAATATTTTTGTTATGTTAGCTAACTATTTTGCCAGCAAATTTATCATATTTAAAAATAAATAACAAGGAGTTTCATTATGCTGTATCAAAAAACAATTTTTACCTCCGAGCGAAAAGTTCTGCGTTCTACGCCAGAATACTCGGATGCCTTTATCAAACGATGGACCTATGTCTTATCGTTCCTCGTACCAGTTCTCGCCATGTTAATCATTTTTGCCGCCAAAGAAATTTATCCCTTTGGTGACAGAAGCTTTCTGAGAACGGATCTGTACCATCAATATGCCCCTTTTACCAAAGCAATGAAGCGTCTGCTCAGCGAAGGCGGCAGTTTCTTTCACACTTGGGAAAGTGGATTAGGCACTAATTTTCTCTCCGAATATGGATACTATCTTGCCAGCCCGACCAACTGGTTTCTTATTTTGATTCCAATTGACTATGTCATTGAATTTATCAGTTATCTGGTTATTATCAAAATTGGGCTGTGTGGATTAAGTATGGCCTATTATCTGACTAATCACCACAAAAAGCCAGATTTTGCCATCACGCTGTTTGCAATTTTTTATGCTATGTCTGGATATGTAGCTGCCTATAGCTGGAATATTATGTGGATGGACTCCATCATTTTATTTCCTATTGTTATTTGGGCAGCCGAACGATTAGTTAAGGAAGACAAATGTATCATGTATACTCTGACCCTGGGACTTGCCATTCTTACCAATTATTATATTGGTATTATGTTTTGTCTCTTCCTTCCATTTTATTTTCTTATTCAGCTGATACTGCTCCAGCCCAACACCATTCGCGAGTATACCAGCAGCAAACGAATTGTTCGCCAACAATATCGTCCCAATTATTTAAAAAAGATTATTAACTTTGCGATTCACTCTCTGTTAGCAGGCGGACTAGCCGCAGTCATTCTAATTCCAGTTTTCAAAGCTCTGTTTACCACAGCCTCTTCTGAAAGATTCTGGATTGACAGCGACTTTGAGCCCTATTTTAGTATGTTCGATATCTTAAGTCGCCAGCTAATGCTGACAGATACACACCAAAAATTGGAGCATTGGCCTAATATTTACTGTGGTGTAGCTATTTTTCTATTAATTCCTATGTACGCCATGAACCGTAAAGTTCGTACCAAAGAAAAAGCTCTTTACTTCGGACTAGTACTATTTTTCTTAATTTCTTTCAATCAAGAAATTTTGGAATTTATCTGGCATGGCCTGCACAAGCCAAACTCTTTGCCAGGCCGTCAGAGCTTTATTTACATTTTTATTTTGCTCCATATGAGTTATCAAGGTTGGCAATGGCTAAAATCAGCCTCTCGAGCCCAATTGGCTGGTACTTTCGCTTTTGCTGTTGGCTTTATCCTATTGGCCGAACATTTAATTACTCAGGAAGAACTCCACTGGTACACTTATTATGTTAGTCTTCTTTTCATTATTATATACGGCATTCTCTGCTATCTGTACCAACATAAAAACCTATGGCGTTCTTCCATCGCTATCATCGCTCTCTGTGTTGTCATGATTGAGTCCTGCATCAATATGGCAGTGACCAGTATCACTTCCGTCAGCCGAAGCAATTACTCACAGTATGATGAGAATTTTTCTGCCGTGCTTCAGCAGGCCGAAGCAGCAGAAGATAATAATTTTTACCGTGTAGAACGAGTCGACCGCCGTACCAAAAATGATGGCGCCTGGTACGATTACAACAGTGCGTCCATTTTTTCTTCTGCAGCCAACTCCAGTCTCACGGATTTGTACAAACAATTCGGTATGGAAGGCTCTACTAATTCCTATTGTATGACTGGCTCTACATGGCTTACGTATATGCTCTTTGACATCCAATATATTTTATCAGCCAGCGAAATTACCACAGTCAATGAAGACATGCTGACCCTATTTGCTCAAGAAGGAAACGGCTACCTCTACAAAAATAATCACGCACTATCCCTTGGATTTATAACCAGAAGTGATTTAGATTTGCTCTGCAGCAGTGCTTCCTCCAACCCAGTAGACAATCAAAATGAGTTTTCCAGATATA
>JBJELF010000100.1:0-11866 GCA_051879015.1 Lachnospiraceae bacterium | reverse complement strand
CGTGCGGAGCAATCCATAGGTATCAAGGGGTCAAAATACCTTTTGACCCCAACATTATAATATGGTCGTTTGATAGCTTTTCACCTATGGTGAATACTAGGAAAAAACTATAACGATCAAGGTAATATAGGATTGACAAAGAAAAAACAGAAGGTTATAATTTTCAGTATAAGAAAATATATTATTCCTATCAATTAAGTAGGATATAAAGAAAGAAGAGGTATATCGTATGAGTCAGATTAAGGAAAGCGCATTGGAATTGATTGGAAAGACACCATTATTGAAGCTAAATGGTTATGCAAAGAAAGCAGGAGTGACAGATGCTACGATTCTTGCTAAGTTGGAATATTTCAATCCAGCAGGTTCTGTGAAAGATAGAGTAGCATTGGCAATGATTGAGGATGCGGAGAAGAAGGGTATTTTGAAACCAGGTTCGACTATTATTGAGCCAACCAGCGGAAATACGGGAATTGGTTTGGCTTCTGTGGCAGCTGCAAAGGGTTATAGAGCAATTCTTACCTTGCCGGAGACCATGAGTGTGGAAAGAAGAAATATGTTGAAGGCCTACGGTGCCGAGTTAGTTTTGACCGAGGGAGCAAAGGGGATGAAAGGTGCCATTGCAAAGGCAGAGGAGTTAGTCAATGAGATTGACGGTGCAGTGATTTTGGGACAGTTTATTAATCCTGCTAATCCAGCTGTGCATAAAGCAACTACTGGTCCAGAAATCTGGGAGCAGACAGATGGTAAAGTAGACATTTTTGTGGCAGGTGTTGGTACTGGTGGTACTATCACTGGTGTTGGTGAATATTTAAAGGAGCAAAATCCAGATGTGAAGATTGTGGCTGTAGAGCCAGCGACTAGCCCAGTGCTTTCCACAGGAAAGAGCGGTTCTCACAAGATTCAGGGAATCGGAGCGGGATTTGTGCCAGATGTGTTAAATACCAAGATTTATGATGAGATTCTTCCTATCGAAAATGAGGATGCTTTTGTCGAGGGAAGAAAGTTTGCAGTCAGTGAAGGAATTTTGGTGGGTATTTCTTCTGGTGCAGCTTTGAAGGCAGCCAGCATCTTAGCAAGCAGACCAGAAAATAAGGGAAAAGTAATTGTTGTATTACTGCCAGATTCTGGTGACAGATATTTGTCTACTCCATTGTTTAACTATTAATTATTTCAATATAGAAATGAACATATCTTGAAAGGGTTCATAAATATAACAGTCGATTGCTGCCGCTTGAGAAGCGATTGTATCGATGATGAAAGATTAGATGAAGGAAAGAAAGGATACAGAGCCATGCAGTAGTGCCTGGCTCTGTTTTTGGGAAAGAAAAATGACAAAACAGGAAGCTTGGAATTTATTGAAAGAATATAATCAGGATGAGTTTCATCTGGAACATGCTGAGATTGTGGGAAATACCATGAAGTATTTTGCAGAAAAGTTGGGCTATGGTGATGAGAAGGAATTTTGGGAAATTGTTGGTATTTTACATGACTTGGATTTTGAACAATATCCAGAGCAGCATTGTATCAAGAGTCAGGAGATTATGAGAGAGCGCGGCATCGATGAGAGAATCATCCGCGCTACTGCTAGTCATGGTTATGGCATTACGGTGGATATTAAGCCAGAGCATGAGATGGAAAAAGTGTTGTATGCAGTCGATGAATTGACAGGATTGATTGGGGCGGTGGTAATTATGAGACCATCAAAGAGTGTACAGGATTTGGAATTAAAGTCGGTGAAGAAAAAGTTTAAAAGTAAAGGCTTTGCAGCAGGATGTTCCAGAGATGTGATTATAAAAGGAGCAGAAATGCTGGGCTGGACCTTGGATGAACTGATTTTGCAGACCATTGAGGCACTGAAGAGCTTTCGACCATAAAAGAAGCTAGAAAGAATCGCACAGAAAACAGAATATTTACCAATATGAATTTCCCATCTAGTAGGATACCAGGGTCAAAAGGCATTTTGACCCTGGTATCTTAACATTAAGCAATAATTTTTACAGTAGAAATATATAAAAGAGGCATTGCATAATTGAAATAAAAAAGGTATAATAAGCACCGAGAAAAAGCCCATGCCACTGTTTGGCTGTGTTGGCAGTGTTAAGCTGTTGTACAGCAGAAATATGAGATGGCTGGCTGAATAGTTACATTTTAAAAATGAATAAAGAGGGAAAAATTATGGCATTTAAAAAGAAACCAGTTACAGGCATGCGTGATATTATGCCAGCTGAAATGCAGATTCGTGATTATCTGATTGCTTTGATAAAGGATACCTATCGTTCCTTCGGTTTTACGCCAATTGAAACTCCGTGCGTGGAAAATATCGAGAACCTTTGTAGCAAGCAGGGCGGTGAAAATGAGAAATTAATTTTTAAGATTATGAAACGCGGTGAGAAATTTAATCTGGAAACTGCAAAGGGCGAAAATGATTTGGCTGACTGTGGTCTTCGCTATGACCAGACCTTGCCTTTGGCTCGTTTTTACGCAAACAACGCGGCTAATCTGCCAAAACCATTTAAGGCATTGCAGGTAGGACCTGTTTGGAGAGCAGACCGTCCACAGAAAGGTCGTTACAGACAGTTTTATCAGTGTGATATTGACATTTTGGGTGATCCATCCAACATGGCTGAAATTGAATTGATTTTGGCAACTACCACAGCACTTGGCAAAATTGGATTCAAAGGTTTTAAAGTTCGTATCAATGACCGCCGTATTCTGAAAGCGATGGCAAAATACAGTGGCTTTGACAAGGAACGTTATGATGATGTATTTATTACTTTAGATAAGATGGATAAGATTGGTCTGGACGGTGTAGAGGCAGAGCTCATCGAAAATGGCTTTGCAAAGGAGAATGTAGATACTTATTTGGATTTGTTCCGTGAGCTAGAGCAGCAGGAGGATGGTGTTGCTTATCTGGGAGAAAAACTGCATGGATTTATTGAGGGTAATGCGGCTCAGAATTTGCAGCAGATTTCTGAATCGGTGAAGGCAGTTTCCTCCACAGACTTTGAGTTGATTTTTGATCCGACCTTGGTTCGTGGTATGTCTTACTATACAGGCACGATTTTTGAAATTGGTATGGAAGGCTTTAGTGGTTCTGTCGGCGGCGGCGGACGTTATGATGAGATGATTGGTAAGTTCACTAATAATCAGGTTTGTGCTTGCGGATTTTCCATTGGATTTGAGCGTATTGTGACGATTTTGCTGGATCAAAATTTCCAAGTGCCAGGCGCATCAAAGAAAAAAGCTTTTTTGATTGAGAAGAACATGCCAGCAGAGCGTCTGTGTGAAGTAATGAAGGAAGCACAGGCACTGCGTGAAGAGGGTACGGCAGTCTTGGTCAGCGTAATGAACAAGAATAAGAAATTCCAGAAAGAGCAGCTGAACGCAGAAGGGTATACGGATATTGTGGAATATTATATTAATCCGTTATTAAACTGATATGCCCCATTTGCGTGGGATTGCTGTCGATAAAAGTCGATTGCTATGCGCCTTACACTGCTGCAGGAAACAGGGCTTTTATCGAATCGTTTTCTAGATGGAATTAGTAAAAATAATATTAGCTACAATAGATAGGTTATAGAGTAATAATTTATTCAAGCGTTAGTGCGCTGGGATAAGTTGTGTTGGTAAATGAGGAGGCAGATATCATGGCAGAATCCATGCGTGGGTTGAAACGTACCCACAGATGTTGTGAGGTATCCACTCAAAATATTGGCGAAAAAGTCGTATTGATGGGCTGGGTACAAAAGAGAAGAAATTTAGGAAGTTTAATTTTTATTGATCTGAGAGACCGTTCCGGTATCATGCAGTTAGTATTTGATGTGGACCGTGTTCATGAGGAGGGCTTTGCCAAGGCAGAGACTTTGAGAAGTGAGTATGTAATCGCCGTGGAAGGTGAAGTAGCCAGACGTTCTGGTGCAGTGAATAAAAATTTGGCAACGGGAGAGATTGAGGTTATTGTCAGCCAAATTCGTATTTTATCAGAGGCGCTGACTCCTCCATTTCCGATTGAAGACGGAATTCAGACCAAAGATGAGCTTCGATTAAAATATCGTTATCTGGATTTGAGAAGACCAGAACTGCAGAGTAAAATTATGCTTCGTTCTAAGGTGACAACCAGTGTGCGTACTTTTCTGGATAAAGAAGGATTTTTGGAGATTGAGACTCCAATGCTGACAAAGAGTACACCTGAGGGAGCAAGAGATTATTTGGTGCCAAGCCGCATTCATCCAGGAAACTTTTATGCGCTGCCCCAATCTCCCCAAATTTTTAAGCAGCTGTTGATGTGCTCTGGTTATGACCGTTACTTCCAGCTGGCTAGATGTTTCCGCGATGAGGACTTACGTGCGGACCGTCAGCCTGAGTTTACTCAGATTGATATGGAGCTGTCTTTTGTCAGTCAGGAAGAAGTAATGGAAGTAAACGAGCGCTTGTTGGCTCATATCTTTAAGGAAGCAATCGGCGTGGAGGTACCACTTCCAATCCAGCGTATGACTTGGACTGAGGCGATGAATCGTTTTGGTTCGGATAAGCCGGATGTTCGTTTTGGAATGGAGTTGAAGAACATTTCCGACGTGGTAGCCAATAGTCAGTTCGCGGTATTTAAGAGTGCCCTGGAAAATGGCGGTACCGTTCGCGGTATCAATGTGGAAGGACAGGGTGCTATGCCAAGAAAGAAGATTGACGCTTTGGTTGAGTTTGCAAAGGGATACGGAGCAAAAGGTTTGGCTTATATTGCGATTCAGCCAAACGGAAGCTGGAAGTCTTCTTTTGCTAAGTTTATGACGGAAGAAGAGATGGCAGCTATTATTGAGCGTATGGAAGGTAAGGCTGGCGATTTGCTGTTGTTTGCAGCAGACAAGACTTCTCTGGTATGGAATGTCTTAGGGGCTCTTCGTCTGGAACTTGGTAAGCAGTTGGGACTGATTAAAAAGGACGAGTATAAGTTTTTGTGGGTAACAGAGTTTCCACTGTTGGAGTTTTCAGAAGAAGAAAATCGCTATGTGGCAATGCATCATCCATTCACAATGCCAATGGAAGAAGATTTGCCGCTCTTAGATACCGACCCAGGAAAGGTGCGGGCACAGGCTTATGATATCACTTTAAATGGTGTAGAAATCGGCGGAGGTTCTGTCCGTATTTATCAGAGTGAAGTACAGGAGAAGATGTTTGAAGTGCTCGGCTTTACAAAGGAATCGGCTTATGAGCGTTTTGGTTTCTTAATTAATGCCTTTAAGTATGGAGTACCACCTCACGCAGGATTGGCTTATGGATTAGACCGTCTGATTATGTTAATGACACAGGCAGACAGCATCCGTGAAGTGATTGCGTTCCCGAAGGTGAAGGACGCATCTTGTCTGATGACAGAGGCTCCGAATATTGTTGATTGTAAGCAGTTGGACGAATTGGGAATTGCAATTAAGGAAAAGGAATAATGAATCAGTGATTGAAAGAAAGGAGGTTGTTACTGCTGCGTGACAGCCTCTTTTCTTTGATAAGATAAGAATAGGAGAATAATTATGGATATTAACCAGATTTTGATAGGATTGGATACTTTGTTTGCGGAAGATAAAATGGAAGAAGCAGAAGAATATATGATTCATCACACTCAGGCAGCTCTGCATGAGGGAGATTTGAGCGCAGTGCTTACCTTGCTCAATGAATTAGTGGGATACTATCGCAGTGTAGGAAAACATGAACAGGCAATTGCTATGGCAAATCAGGCGGAACAGCTGATGATTTCCTGTGGATTTGAGGGAACCGTGGCATTTGCGACTACACTTCTCAATAAAGCAACAGCTTTGCGTGCGGGAGGGCGTGCAGCGGAGGCTTTGAACCTCTATGAAAAGGTAAAACAGATTTATGATGAGCAGTTGGAGGAGAATGATTATCTTGTGGCTGGCTTATACAATAACTGGAGTGGAGCATTTGATCAAGAGGGAGAGTATCAGCAGGCATTGAATTGTTTGAAGAAAGCAGAGACGATTATCAGCAAAATGGAAAACAAGCAAATTGAGTTGGCGACTACTTATACGAATATGGCGGCAGTGTACGCAAAGATGGGAGATTTTGAGACAGCCAAAACAATCTGCGCAAGAGCACTGGAAATTTTTGAAGCTGAAGACGGAAATGATTATCATTATCCTGCTACGAAACAATTGTGGGAGGAATTGAATCGTTAGGATGATGCAGACAACCTCGAAACTATGTAACAGGCTGGAGCTGGTAATAATTGTATTGCATCCGGTCTATTCTACATTTGTTTTATGGGGAAAGATATGATATAATGAATTGGATTTCCCCAAAAGACAGAGATTGCGAGACATGTCAGTTTGGATATGAGATTAAAACAAAAATATGAAATGGGAGTTCTAGAAGGAGATATATGAATTACGATGTGATTATTATCGGTGCTGGTCCAGGAGGAATTTTTGCAGCTTATGAATTGATGCAGCAAAATCAAGACTTAAAGGTGGCTGTGTTTGAGGCAGGATATAAGCTTTCTAAGAGACACTGTCCTATTGATGGAAATAAAATAAAGAATTGTATTGGCTGTAAAACTTGTTCTATTATGAGTGGCTTTGGCGGGGCAGGAGCTTTCTCCGATGGAAAATACAATATTACTAACGATTTTGGCGGCACACTTTACGAGTACATTGGAAAGAAAACAGCAACTGAATTGATGGAATATGTAGATAAAATCAATATGAGTCATGGCGGAGAGGGTACCAAGCTGTATTCCACCACAGGAACAGATTTGAAGAAAAAATGCATGCAGAATAAGTTAAAACTATTAGATGCATCCGTTCGGCATTTGGGAACTGACATTAATTTAATTGTACTGGCGCAATTATATGAAGAGTTAAAGGACAAGATAGATTTTTATTTTGAGACTCCGGTGACACATATCGAAAAGGCAGAGACTGGTTTTGTGGTTGTCACGAAGACGGAGAGATATACTTGTGAGAAATGCATTGCCTCTGTGGGCCGCAGCGGAAGCAAGTGGATGGAGCGAGTATGTCAGGAATTGGGCATTGCCACCAGTTCTAATCGTGTGGACATCGGTGTGCGTGTGGAACTGCCGGCAGTAATTTTCTCTCATTTGACAGACGAACTGTACGAAAGTAAGATTGTATACCGCACCGAAAAATTTGAGGATAATGTGCGAACCTTCTGTATGAATCCGCATGGTATTGTGGTAAATGAAAATACGAATGGAATTATTACAGTTAATGGTCACAGCTACGAAGACCCGGAGAAACAAACAGAGAATACCAATTTTGCTTTGTTGGTTTCCAAACATTTTTCCCATCCATTTAAAGATAGCAATGGCTATGGTGAGAGCATTGCGCGGCTGTCTAATATGTTAGGCGGCGGTGTTATTGTGCAGCGTTTTGGAGATTTGGTGCGTGGACGCAGAAGTAATGAGAAGCGTATCCAAGAGGGTTGGTTAGTGCCGACACTTGCTGCTACACCAGGAGATTTGAGCCTTGTGCTGCCAAAGAGAATTTTGGATGGCATTATTGAAATGATCTATGCATTGGATAAAATTGCACCGGGTACCGCTAATGATGACACTTTACTCTATGGAGTGGAGGTTAAATTTTACAACATGGAAGTGGAGCTGTCACAGGATTTAGAGAGTTGTTATAAGGGACTGTATATCATCGGTGATGGCAGCGGCGTGACTCATTCCCTGTCTCATGCTTCCGCCAGCGGTGTGTATGTGGCCAGAAAGATTGCAGAAAGTATGTAAAGTAGAAGCAATCCGTAGGCATCAAGGGGTTCAAATACCTTTTGATTCCAACATCGGAATAAAATGAAAGTACAAACATTCAAAGGCAGGGATTAGGATGAAGGGATTAGAGTTATGCAGAGCATATTTTGAAGCTTATGGTCGTCAGCTTGTACATGAGACAGCTCCTGATTATGAAAATCGTGTCGCTTTTGGCTTGGTTGGTCATGGTTCAGAATGTTTTGGATTTGATGACGAAATATCCACAGACCATGATTTTGGACCTGGGTTTTGTATGTGGCTGACTAAGGAAGATTTCACACAGGTGGGAGCACGCTTGCAGGAAGCTTATGAACAGCTGCCCAATTCATTTATGGGATATTCTGCTCGAAACGTGACAAGACAGGGCGGAGGCAGAGTTGGTGCGATGGAGATTGATTCCTTTTATGCTCAGTTTGTCGGTGAAATGCCAAAAACAAAACTGGATTGGTTGGATTTATCAGAAGAATATCTGGCAACAGCCACCAATGGTGCTGTTTTTTATGACCCACTAGGAGAATTTACAAAAAAGCGGGAACAGTTGCTTTCTTATTTTCCGGAAGATGTCAGAAGAAAAAAGCTGGCAGCGAGGGCGGCGAAGATGGCTCAGTCAGGACAATATAATTACAGTCGCTGTATGAATCGTGGAGAGACTGTGGCAGCAACTTTGGCTTTGGCAGAGTTTGTAGAGCAGACAATTGCAGCCGTTTATTTGCTTAATAATAAGTATATGCCTTATTATAAATGGAAGTTTCATGGTATGGAATCGCTGCCAAAATGTCAGGACGTAGCGGCAATGATTCAGCTTCTGTGTGAGCTGCCTTTGCAAAAAGAGGTTTGGACAGCTGAAATGAGGGCCCAATGGACAGTAATGTTAAATACAAATGATAAAAAGGTCTTGTTAATTGAGTGGATTTGTGGCAAAATAATAGAAGAAATGAAGATGCAGGGATTGACGGAAAGTGATTCTGATTATATGGAAGCACATGCCTATGAAATTATGGAGCGAATTTCCGATGATACAATCAGACAGATGCATCTAATGGAAGGGGTACGCTTATGACAACCATGGAAGGAATTATTAAGACAGAGTGGACGATGTTTCAGTTAGTGCAGAATGAAGGAGGTCCAGCCAGCTGTCAAGAAAACTGGACTACATTTCAGATTATGCGTTCCGGGCAATTTTTTTGCTGGACGGAAGAGATGAAGGACAGTTATCTGGAAGATTTAGCAGCAGCAGTTCAGTCGGGTTGGAATTTGATTTTTGAAAAATATGCCCGCATGATGGAGAGCACTGCACCAGAAAAATATCAGGCAGAGTTAGCAGCTATTATGCCGAAGAGAAGTGCCGAGCGTTTGGCTATGCAGGAGAAGGCAATTGCTATTCAAGTAAAATGGCTGGAGGAATTTGACAAGGCATATCCACATTTATCTGGAAATGCAAGAGTCATTCATACTAGTGAAGACACACCGATGGATACTTCGGCAGAGACTTATTTGAGAGGCGAACTTTCTACTTATTCGGATAAGACAGCAAAATTATACTGTGAGTACGTGCAGCAGCTGGAAAAAGAAGGTAAGAATTTGACAGCAATGATTAATGAAAATGTCATGAAGCAGTATGGATATGCTGATTTGGCAGAGGCTGAAGCAGCTATGAGCAAGTTTTAGTCAATAAGTCACTTAGTAAGGGCTGTGAAACATAGGTTGTGTAAATTTAAGTGATTGTATAGCAGAGTAAGAGATGCAGAGAATGCAAATTTTGGCAGTTATGAAGTAAAGTAAAAGATATGCCTTGCATATTGATACCACCAGATGGATAGGAGGACGATATTATGTCGGATTATAAGATGTCATTGGATGATTTTTGTTATTATGTGGCAACAACAGCTTACAAGAAAGTAAAAGAAGCTGAAATTTCTGCTAAGGTCAAGAATGCAGAACAAAAAATTCAAGAAAATGAAACCATTCAAAAGGTGACTAGTGAGGTTAAGACACAGGTAGAAAAAATCGGAAAGAAAATTAAGGAAACGGATGTAAAAGAACAGGTGGGAGAAACCATCAATTCTATAGAAGGGAAGCTGGAGCAATTAAAGAAAGCCAATGCTGAGATGAGCAAGGAAGAGAAAATTGCTGCACTGGAGAAGAAATATCAAGAATTGTCTTCCGAGGTGGAAGCACTCTGGAAAGATTACATGGGTGAGGATGGAAAGATTCGTAAGGGTGCAGAATCAGCAGTCAAGTATGTGAAGGAACAGATAAAAACGGATCATTCCATCGTAGACAGTGTAGCTGAGGAAGTAGAGCCAAATGAAGAAAATGAGGAAAGTAGTCAAAAGAACGAAGACGGCAAAGGAGAAGATATCCTGGAAGTACTTTTAGCTGACGAAGAGGAGGCACAAGAGAAATTTGATGATTTGCTGAATCATGTGATGGAAAATGAAAAACCAGAGTCAGCTGATGAGAATGATTCCATGAAAGTCATTGATTTTGATGTAGATGAAGAAAAATCAAAGAAATAATGCTGTAGAAAAAGAATAAAGTATAATAAGCGGAGGAACAGACAGTGGATAAAGAACTAGTTATTGTATTGGACTTCGGTGGACAGTATAATCAGCTGATTGCCAGAAGAGTCAGAGAATGTAATGTTTATTGTGAAGTAAAGCCTTATCAGATGAGCTTGGAAGAAATAAAAAAGATGGCTCCGAAGGGAATTATTTTTACTGGTGGACCAAACAGTGTGTATGATGAAGCCTCTCCTCATTGTCCAAAGGAGATTTTTGAGCTAGGTATTCCAATTTTGGGTATCTGTTATGGTTCTCAGCTGATGTCTTACATGTTGGGTGGTGAAGTTAAGACTGCTCCAGTCAGCGAATATGGCCGCACGGAAGTACAAGTGGATGTTAATTCAATTCTATTTGACGGCGTATCGGAGAAAACCATTTGTTGGATGAGTCATACCGACTATATTTCAGCAGTGCCCGAAGGTTTCAAGGCTGTGGCAAGCACACCTGTTTGTCCAGTGGCTGCAATGGAATGTCCAGAAAAGAAGCTCTATGCAACTCAGTTCCATCCAGAGGTAATGCATACTCAGGAAGGTATGAAGATGCTCTCCAATTTTGTATACAAGGTTTGTGGCTGCAGCGGAGACTGGAAGATGTCCTCCTTTGTGGAGACAACTATTCAGCAGCTGCGTGAGAAGATTGGCGATGGAAAAGTGTTGTGTGCCCTGTCCGGTGGTGTAGATTCTTCTGTAGCAGCCGTATTACTGTCTAAGGCAGTTGGAAAACAGCTGACCTGTGTCTTTGTAGATCATGGTTTGCTCCGTAAGAATGAAGGGGATGAAGTTGAGGCAGTATTTGGTCCAGATGGTCCTTACGAGCTGAATTTTATCCGTGTCAATGCACAGCAGCGTTATTATGATAAATTGAAGGGTGTGGAAGAACCAGAGGCGAAGAGAAAGATTATCGGCGAAGAGTTTATCCGTGTCTTTGAAGAAGAAGCAAAAAAGATTGGAGCGGTAGACTTCCTGGCGCAGGGAACTATCTATCCAGATGTGATTGAATCTGGTCTTGGAAAATCAGCAACCATCAAGTCCCATCATAATGTAGGAGGACTTCCAGACGTAGTTGATTTCAAGGAAATTGTCGAGCCACTTCGTATGCTCTTTAAGGATGAAGTTCGCAAGGCTGGTTTGGAATTGGGAATCCCAGAATACTTGGTATATCGTCAGCCATTCCCAGGTCCAGGACTTGGAATCCGTATCATCGGTGAAGTAACTGAGGAAAAGGTTAAGATAGTCCAGGAGGCGGATGCGATTTACCGCGAGGAAATTGCAAAAGCAGGTGTAGATAAGGGACTCGGTCAGTATTTTGCAGCGTTGACCAATATGAGATCCGTTGGTGTCATGGGAGACTTCAGAACCTATGATTATGCCATTGCCCTGAGAGCAGTCAATACCTCCGATTTCATGACCGCTGAGGCAGCACAGATTCCATGGGAAGTGCTAAGCAAAGTAACAAATCGTGTTGTCAATGAGGTTAAGGGGGTTAATCGCGTTATGTACGATTGCACCGGAAAGCCACCAGCAAC
>JBJELF010000099.1:0-11963 GCA_051879015.1 Lachnospiraceae bacterium | reverse complement strand
TCGTAAACACATTTATCCATATTTAAACACTATTAAATATTTTTTGATAAGGAGGAAGAAAATGAGCCAGAAAATTGTGATACATATTATGGAAGAAACATTTCAAAAATGGAACATGGGTGAACTGTCGCAGGAGCAGGAAATGGAGTTGCTGGAACATATCAGTACTTGCAATCTGTGTGCAGATCGATGGGCGCAGCATATGACAGGACAGTTGATTGAGCCACCAGCTTACTTGGAAGAAGAAATTTTAGAACGAGTACAGCTGCCCGATGTGCAAGTGGAGGGAATCACAAGACATATTTCCAAGCAAGCGCAATTATTTCTGTATAGTTTGAAGGTTAGTCTGGCTGTGGCAGCAGCGATTCTTATGCTAATCGGTTCTCCTGATATTGATTTTTTAGAGAATCCCGTGGAGGAGCATTGGGTATATAAAGAGCCAGATACACCAATTTTAGATCAATTGGGTGCAGGCAGTGATTTTTTGCTAGACAAAATGAAACAGGTCACAGAACAAATCAGTCAATGGCAGATAAACATCAAGGATTCAGAAGAGAGAGAAAATGATGTCCCTCATTGACATGAGGCTAATTCACGCATCGAATGTTAGGTACACTTCGAGTATTTAAGAAACGTGGATGAAAACAATGCATAGAAAAAATAAATAAAAAAATGAATAGAATGAAAGTGAGGAAAGTAGTTTTATGAAAATTAAGAAGAAACATGGTATATTGATGTTTTTATGCTCTTTAATGCCAGGAGCAGGACAAATGTATTTAGGGTTTATGAAATTAGGTGTAAGTATAATGACTTTATTTTTTGGAGTCACTATGATTGCAATGTATTTGAGTCAAGGGGAACTTATAATGATTGTACCAATTATCTGGTGTTATAGTTTTTTTGATGCACACAATCGTGTAGGTTTGTCCGATGAAGAATTTTATGCTTTGGAAGATCATTATTTGATTTCTTTCGATCAAATGGAGTGGAATTCTATTATCAATGGAAAGAAAAATACATTGGTGGCAAGCTTTCTGATTTTTGTAGGAATTTTGCTTTTGTGGAAAGAGTTGATAGGATTTATTGGTTCTACAGAATTGTTCTATGTAACGATGTGGGGACGTGCACTTAGTTATTTCCTTGAATATCAAGTACCAAAGTTGGCGATAGCGGGTGTTTTGATTTGGCTGGGAATTACAATGATTCGTGGCAAGAAACAGCAGTTGGATAAAGATGCAGAACTGGAATGTATGGAAGAAAAGAATGATTTATGATTTCCCGTGAGAGTTGTCAGAAAATGAAAAACTGAAAGAAGGTGGAGAATGATGAGCAACCAAGAAAGAACGGAAAGTAATGAAAGTAAGGAAATTAGCGTGCGCAGAGTTGGAAGTTGGACCTGTGGTGTGCTTTTGATTGTCTTTGGCGTGCTGTTTGCGATTCATGTCATAGTGCCGACGTTAACTTACGAAAGTATTTTAAAGGCTTGGCCATTGATTTTGATTTCCCTTGGTGTGGAAATTCTTTGGGGAAATTATAAAGAGAATCGACAGGGAGAGATAAAGATCAAATATGACATAGGAGCTGTTTTGATGCTGATTATCCTGTTAGGATTTGCAATGACCATGGGTGTGGTGGAGTTTTGTATGGAACATCCGTACTGGTGGTAGTTTTAGAGAATGCCCTGCAGATACAAGTTTGAGAAAGGTATGCTTGTATCTGCAGGGCATTTTTATGTTGCTGCCTGCAAAGCAGGCATGCCAGTTTATTTTTATTTTCTCTCTTTGTAATCTTTGTCGATGCGCTTCTTCCAAGAGGAACTGAGCGAACGGGATTGGCGTACATGTGATACCGCATCGCTTACAACTTCGTAGTTGAGCAAGGTACCTTGGTGGTCGCTGTGAAAGTTTACAGCGTGGTTGGAATCGATTCCAAAGTGGCTCGCTGTCTCAATAGCATCAATATTGGCACCTAAAAATAAGAACTCCCAGCCATACTGTGTTTTTTGACGTTCAACCAGCTCTTTGACTTTTTTTGCGGAGTACTGACGGCTGGCATTTTCCATACCATCTGTAGTAATAACAAAGAGTGTTTTTTCAGGGCGATCTTCCTCACGGGCGTATTTATGAATATTGCCAATGTGATGGATGGCACCTCCGAGAGCATCCAGGAGAGCAGTGCAGCCTCTGACATAATATTGTCTGTCCGTCATTGGTTCAATTTTGTCTAAGGAAACGCGGTCATGGATTACTTCGGTTGTGGAGTCGAAGAGTACGGTGGAAACATAGGCCTCACCCTCTTCCTTCTTTTGTTTTTCAATCATGCTGTTGAAGCCGCCAATGGTGTCAGCCTCTAATCCTCTCATAGAGCCGCTGCGATCCAGGATAAATACTAATTCTGTTAAACCTTTCTTCATAAATTAAAACCTCCTTGTTTGTTGTTAAATATACTAACATAAAAAAAGCAAGTTAGGGTCGCTTGCCAAGCGACATTTTCTGATATTAACTCAAAATGAATTGTCTCTGTGCTGTTTGAAATCAGAAAGTACCGATTTGAGGATTGAATTTTGCCTTGACCGTAGTATAATAAAGATAGAAAAGGCTTCGGCAATCACGAGGAGGATAACAAATGAATGTAGATTTTTTTACTAATAATCGAAGAAAATTATATGAGATGATGCAGACGGATTCGATTCTGGTAATTTTTTCAGGAGAGGAAATCCGGAAAACTAACGATGAATATTATCCTTTTTTTGCAGACAGAAGTTTTGTTTATCTTACAGGTTTGGAGTGTAAACAAACAATTTTATTTGCTGTGAAAGATAGTGAAGGTGTCATGAGAGAAGTGTTGTATATCTTAAAACCAGATTGGCTGGCAGAGCGATGGACAGGTACTCGTGTCAAACCACAGGAGGCAGAGGCCATTTCAGGCATTCATGATATTCGATATGAAGACCAATTTGTAACTGATTTTGCGGCTTTAGCGGCACAGGGTAACCATGAACAGGTATATTTGGATTTGTATAAGGTCAGTATGGCAGATATTGACCGTCCAGCTCACAAATTTGCAGGCTATTTGCAAAAAAATTTTGCCTATCTGCAAATTAAGAATGTAAATCCATTGATTCGTCTGCTGCGAACAATCAAGCAACCTTGTGAGATAGAGGCTCTGCGTGAAGCTGAAAAGATTACCAAAGCAGGAATTTTGGCAATGATGACTAGCTCAAAACCGGGGATGTATGAATATCAGTATAAGGCCGAGTTTGATCATGCACTGGGACAGTTTGGCCCGAAGGGACCAGGTTTTCCATCTATCATCTCGGCAGGAAAAAATAATTTCTGTATTCATTATTATAGCTATCAGGGGCAGGCTCAGGATGGTGATATGATTTTGAATGATGTAGGAGCTCAATATGAAAATATGATTACGGATGTTTCCCGTGGCTGGCCTTGCAATGGCCGTTATAGTGAAAAGCAGAAACTTTTATATGAGTGCGCATTGGCAACTTCAAATTATATGTTTTCCATCGTAAAGCCAGGAATGAAGATGGCGGATGTGGATGCAACAATTCGTCGATATAATTTTGAGCGTTTAAAGGATGCGGGGATATTAAAGTCCTTTGATGAGATTGGAATCTATATGTGGCATGGCGGTGCGCATCATATTGGATTTGATGTTCATGATGTGGTGAAAATGCCAGATATTATTGCACCCAATATGGTATTTTGTATTGACGTGGGAATTTATCATGAAGAATGGGGTATTGGATTTCGGCTGGAAGATAATTGTCTTGTGACAGAGAATGGATGTGAAAATCTTTCCAGAGAGATTCCAAGAAGCATTGCAGATATTGAAGCAGTGATGGGAAAGCGGTAAACTGTTGCAAATTGTTTATAAGAAAAGTGTGAGAAATGATGGAAGCAGGAATTATGTGGGTAATTGCAGTCTGTGTCATTTTGGGGGGAATGGATCGACTGCTGGGAAATCACTTTGGTTTGGGAGAAAAATTTGAGCAGGGATTTCTCTTGTTGGGAAGTACTGCCCTTTCTATGGTGGGAATTATCTGTTTGGTACCGCTGTTATCAGCTGGATTGGAGACTATTGTGGTGCCGATTTGGGAGCATTGGGGTTTGGACTCAGCAATGTTAGGAGGAATTTTGGCCATTGATATGGGAGGTTATCAGATGGCGATGGAGTTAGCGCGGGACAGTAATGTAGGAAACTATGCGGGCATTATGGTAGCGGCTACTTTTGGCTGTACGTTTACTTTTACTATCCCAGTAGGTATGGGAATGCTGGAGGAACAAGAACGAGTAGGTTTTTCAAAAGGCATTTTGATTGGTGTGGGAGTGCTGCCAGTGAGTTTGATATTGGGTGGAATTTTATGTTCCCTCAGTGTTAGGACAGTATTGATACAAACCTTACCTATTTTTGTGTTATCCTTTCTTTTAATAGTGGGAATTTGGAAATTTCAAAGGCAGACATTGCAGATTTTTTCCGGTTTTGCAGCGCTGATTCGGATATTGACCACGGTGGGATTGATTCTTGGTGCGGTCAGCTATATTACTGGTGTAGAATTTGTTCCGGGAATGACAGCGATTGAGGAAGGTATGAAAATTGTGTCCTCCATTGGTATTGTCATGTTGGGAAGTTTGCCGATGGCAGAACTTTTGCAGCGAATTTTAAAAAAGCCTTTGAATTGGCTAGGGAAGAAGACCGGTATGAATAGCAGCAGTGTAGCAGGACTTTTGGTAGGAGTCATTAGTGTAGTGCCCGCTATTGCTATGATGAAGGATATGGACTGTCGTGGAAGAGTAGTTAATGCTGCCTGTCTGGTGTCGGCTGCCTCGGCTTTTGCAGCACATATGGGATTTACTTTTGGAGTGAACCATACTTTGGTAGTACCCATGTTGGCGGTGAAACTTGTAGGTGGCTTTGTTGGAATTGGTGTGGCATTACTGTTTACAAAGGCTGGGAAGGAGAAAGCGCAATGAGTAAGTTAATGATATTATTTCCAGGTGTGAATTATGGAGTAGATTGTCCGTTGCTGTACTATGGAAGATTGCAGTATGAGGGACTTGGATATGAGAATTTCAAAATTGATTATCAGGCCCAAAAAGGAGAGGGATTGGATGCTCTGGTGGATTTTGCATATGAGGCGGCGATTCATGTGAAGGCA
The DNA here is from genome assembly GCA_051879015.1 of Lachnospiraceae bacterium. Lineage (GTDB taxonomy): Bacteria > Bacillota > Clostridia > Lachnospirales > Lachnospiraceae > JBJELF01. Next base: position 6,787 of record JBJELF010000099.1, on the reverse strand, counting down.
CAGGTTCAGAAGGTAAATCTTGAGGAGTATGAGGAGATTGTCTTTGTATCAAAGAGTATTGGTACAGTGATTGCCTGTTGGCTGGAGGATGAACTGGCTCTTAAGAATGTGATGCATGTGATGCTGACGCCAATTGATTTGACCTTGCCCTACATGGAAAGAGACCGAAACTATCGTTGTATTGTCACAGGCTTGAAGGATAAATATGTCAATCATGAAGAATTACGTGCTCTATGCGAGAAAAAAGGAGTTTCCTTGACTGAGTTTGAGGGGGTAGGACATCGTCTGGAGCGGCGGGGTGATATCAAAAGAAATCTGGAAATATTGACAGAAGTAGTAAATTTGTATTAATAGAATAGAAAAAAATGTCATCGTTTAGGAAGGTGGCGGCGTTGTTAAAATAAGAAAGGGGACAAAAATGCCATTTCAAATAGTGCGAAACGACATTACAAAAATGCAGGTGGATGCCATCGTCAATACTGCCAATCGAAAGCCAGAGGTGGGTTATGGAGTGGACTTTGCTATTTATCAATCTGCAGGATTTGATGTTTTATTGAAAGCACGCAGACAAATTGGTGAGATAAAGGTCGGCGAGGCGGCAGTTACTGCGGCATTCCGCTTAAATGCCAAGTACATTATTCATACCGTAGGACCGGCTTGGAGAGATGGTGAGCAGGGAGAAGAAGCATTGCTGCGCTCCTGTTATCGCAATGCACTCAATGCAGCGCAGGATTATGATTGCGAGAGTATTGCATTTCCTTTGATTGCTTCGGGCAATCATCATTTTTCCAAGGAAAAGGCCTTACAGGTGGCAGTGGAAGAGATTCGAGAATATTTATCAAAATCAGAGATGATGATTTATCTGGTCGTCTATGATAGGGAATCCTTTGTGTTATCACAGCAGCTGCAGGAGCGTGTAACCAGTTACATAGACCAACATTTGGTGGAGAGTGAACATTTGGATTCTTCTTGGAGACAGTTAAGACATTCGAGAAATTTAAGAAAATCCCGATATTCTGAGAGTTATTCTCGGAGTATAGGCAATGAAGAGTCCGATGAAGATGTTGAATTTTATTCAGTCAAAACAAGGTCAATTCCAAAAGCAAAATTATCGATGCCGTCTGGCAGTACTCGAAAGCTAGAGGATGTAATGAAGGAGATGAGTGAAACTTTTCAGCAAAATTTGCTTCGTTTGATTGATCAAAAAGGAATGACCGATGTGGAGGTTTACAAAAAAGCAAATATAGACCGAAAGTTATTTTCCAAAATTCGCAGCAATATCAACTATCAGCCGACTAAGAAAACTGCTCTTGCATTGGCGCTTGCATTGGAATTAAATTTGGATGAAACAAAAGATTTGTTGGCAAGGGCGGGGATGGCATTTTCACCCTGCAGTAAGTTTGATGTAATCGTGGAATATTTTATTGAAAATCAAGTATATGATATTTATACAATTAATATGACTTTATTTCAGTATGACCAGATTCTGTTAGGACAGTGAGTCGGGGGATTCACAAGATGCAGTTGATATAAGGGATTGAGCTATTGATTAAATATTAGTCTGTCGATGTGTTGGAAAAATTTCTGCCAGCGGTTCATCATGAAGCGATTATTGTAGATATGCCGGACATAGTTGAGTAAAAATGAGATAGGAAATAGTTGGATAATTATATGGAAAATAAACAGAGCTGGTATCGTATGATACCGAAAATGGATTTTATTTTAAAGCAGGATGAGATGCAGGAGGCCATTCTTTTATATGGGAAGCAGCCTGTGATGGAAGCTGTGAATGTGAGGTTACAGGCCATTCGCAGTGAAATTCCGAAAATGACAGAACAAAGTCAGCTAGAAGAAAAATTGGCTTTGTTGGAGACGGAAATTTTGGAGCAGTTAGAAAAAAAGAGTGAACGAAATTTGAAGCGGGTCATCAATGGAACTGGCACGATTTTGCATACCAATTTAGGGCGTGCTCCTCTGTCGGAAGAGATGCTTCAACGCGTGTTTCACGTTATGAGTGGCTATTCCAATTTGGAGTACAATTTGGATGCGGGAAAACGTGGAGAGAGATACAGTCATTTTGAAAAATTATTGTGTAAAATTACTGGAGCTGAGGCTGCTATGGCGGTCAATAACAATGCGGGCGCAGTATTGTTGATGCTGTCAGCAGTGGCATCAGGCAAGGAGATGATTGTCTCTCGAGGTGAGCAGGTGGAGATTGGCGGAAAGTTCCGCATTCCTGATATTATTGATCAGAGTGGAGGTATCCGTGTAGAGGTGGGTACCACCAACAAGACCCGCATTTCTGACTATGAAGAGCATATTAATGAGAGGACGGGAGTTCTCCTGAAAGTGCATACAAGTAATTTTAAGTTGATTGGATTTACAGAAAGTGTAGAGCGGGAGGAATTGACGGAACTGGGGCATCGATATGATATCCCAGTCGTTGAAGATTTGGGCAGCGGCATTTTAATGGATCTGTCTAAGTTTGGCTTGAAGAAAGAACCAACGGTCATGGAAAGTGTGATGGCTGGTGTCGATTTGGTTTCTTTTAGTGGCGATAAGCTGTTGGGTGGTCCCCAGGCTGGTATTATTGTGGGTAAGAAAAAATGGGTGGATCGGTGCAAAAAGCATCCATTGACGAGAGCTTTGCGTATTGACAAATTTACTGCAGCTATGTTGGAAGAAATCCTGTCCGTATATGAGGATTTGGATTATGCGAGAGAGCATATTCCAGTGTTGAGTATGTTGACGGAGAGTGTGAATGTGCAGCATCAGAAGGCATTGCGTCTGGTAAAATTGTGTGATTCACTGACCGATGAGTATGAGATCAGCGTAGTTTCCTGTGAAAGTCAGGCTGGCGGAGGCTCTCTGCCTGGAGAGCAAATTGCCAGTGCGGGAGTGCGTATCTGGAAAGAAGCGATGCATGCTGGTGAAATTGAGAAAAGACTGAGAGGACAGCCAGTACCGTTGATTGTGCGTATTGAGCGAGAGGGAATTTTGTTGGATATGCGTACTATTTTTGAAAAAGAAATTCCAGAGGCGGCAGAAATTTTGAAAACCGTGTTGGGTTGATGAATGAGCTGCCGCAGACTTTTCACTTTAATCTAGAGTTTTTTGATGATATTTTATAAATGGAGGAATAGATGGAACATTTAATCATTGGAACAGCGGGACATATTGATCATGGAAAAACAGCGCTGATTAAAGCATTGACAGGAAGAGATACGGATACGTTAAAAGAAGAAAAGATGAGAGGAATTTCCATTGATTTGGGATTTACTTACTTTGATTTACCAGATGGAAACCGTGCTGGTATTATTGATGTGCCTGGACATGAAAAATTCCTTCCAAATATGTTGGCTGGTGTTTGTGGAATGGATTTAGTACTGCTGACCATTGCATTGGATGAGGGAATCATGCCTCAAACTAGGGAACATATGGATATTCTGGAACAGCTCCATGTTAAAAATGGTATTTTGGTATTGACCAAAATGGATATGGTGGAAACAGACTGGGCAGATGCTATGGAACAGGAAATTCGAGAGCAAGTAAAAGGAACTATTTTTGAACATTGGCCCCTACAGCGTGTCTCTGCCATCAAAAACTTAGGGATGGATGAATTAAAAGAAAAAATTGTGGAGCAGGCTAATACATATAAACGAGAGAGAAGTGTCAGTGGACGTTTTCGTATGCCGATTGATCGTGTTATGTCCATTAAGGGGATTGGTACTGTAGTGGCTGGCACAATTTTGGAAGGCGCAATTCATGTAGAGGATGAGATTATGCTGTATCCGTCTTTGATAAGGGCAAAGGTGCGAAGTATTCAAATGCATGGAGAAACGGTATCGGCTGCTTATGCAGGACAGCGTACTGCCTTAAATCTTGCCAGTATCAAAAAAGAGGAAGTTCATCGTGGATTTGTGGCTGCTTACCCGGAAAGTATGAAAAATAGCAGCCGTATTGATGTGAGATTGGAGATGATTCGGGGGACAAGCCGTGTCATTACGAATCAAATGCGCCTTCATCTGCATATTGGTACAGCGGAGGTGCTGTGTCGTGTCATTCTGCTGCAGCACCAAGAGTTGAAGGCGGGAGAGTCGGGTTATGCTCAGCTTGTTTTAGAAAAAGAAATTGCGGTAAAAAAGATGGATTATTTTGTTTTGCGTTTTTATTCTCCATTGGAGACTATCGGTGGCGGTGTGGTGCTCAATGAGTATGCACCAAAGCATAAGCGCAAGGAAAATCGAGTTGTGGAGAGTTTAAAGCAGCGAGAGGAAAATCGAAATAATGATGTTCTGCTGTCCATTATTGAAGAATTTCGTCATCGTCCAATCGGAGAGCAAGAATTGATTCAGAGAGCTAATTTGATAAAGGAGACAGTCAGTGCTTGTCTGGAAGAGTTAAAATCGGAGGAGGCTTGTATTTCACTTCGTGGAAAAAAGGGCGGTATGTATTGGAGTTTTACTGCAGAAGAGGAAGTACAACGCCGTGTTTGTAGCGAATTGAAGCGTTATCATCAAAAGTATAGGTATCGACTGGGTATGACCAAATTGGAATTAAAAAATGCATTATTTGCAACTTGGGAACAGGAGTGGTTGGATGGATACCTCTATTATTTGATTGAGCAGGAACAGATAAAGAAAGAGGGAGAATATTACAGTCTTTATAAATTTGCAGTAGAAGAGACGGAAGAATTGCAACAGTTAGAAACTACTTTGTGGGCGGCCTGCCAAGAGGCGGGATATAGTTTTAAACGATATCGTGAATTGAAGCAAAAACAAATGGACAGTGAATATTTTGAAGATATGATTAATTATCTAATTACTACCGAACGTTTTGTACGAATTTCCGACGATTTCTGTACAACACCGGAATTAGTTGAAGAAATTATCGAGAAAGTAAAGAAATTTCTGGAAAGTAATGAGCGTATTTCCTTCGCTTCGCTTCGTGATCTGCTAGGGACAACAAGACGCTCGTCCAAGCCATTGATGGCATTTTTAGATGAGCAGAAGGTGACACGTTGGTGTGGTAAAGAGACAGAGAGACAGAGATATTAAACAAATTTTGAGGATTACATTTAAAATTTACGCTTGACTGAATCGTTACTCAAAAATGTAAGTTTTGTAGTAGATATGAGGATTTGAGAATGGAAGGAAATTTATTAGAAGGTTTAAACAGGGCACAGCAGGAAGCAGTCATTTCCACAGAGGGGATGGTTCGTGTGATTGCAGGTGCCGGTTCAGGAAAAACACGAGCATTGACGAGGCGATTTGCATTTTTAGTAAACGAGATTGGCATTTTGCCAGAAAATATCCTATGCGTGACTTTTACTAACAAATCAGCTAATGAGATGAGACAGCGTATTCACAATCTGACAGGTGATAATGATACAGGGTACATCAATACATTCCATGGTTTTTGTGTGTCTGTTTTGCAGGAGGACAGCCATGCGGTACAGTATCCAAAAAGTTTTCTGGTGTTGGATAATTCAGATATTGATGCTATGCTGCAGATAATCTATGAGGAGCGAGGGCTGACGCTTCGAGAGATGACTTACTCCAGTGCAAGAGATATGATTGAGATGTTGAAAATTAAGGAACGACCAGACTATTATCTGGATATGATTCATATGTCGATAGATGTGCTGTATGAAAAATATCAGAAAGCAGATTGCGTAAAGGATATTATTTTTTACGGCTATCTGTATCAGGAAAAGAAATGTTTTGGTTTGGATTATAATGATTTGATTTTTTTCTCACTTTATATTTTTCAGGAACATGAGGAGATTCGGCTTAAGTGGCAGCAGCGGCTAGAGTATATTATGGTGGACGAGTTTCAGGATATCGATGAGCCACAGTATCGTTTAATGAAGGTACTATGTGATTATCACAAAAATCTATTTGTGGTGGGAGATCCAGATCAGACAATATATACCTGGCGCGGCGCTGATGTACGTTTTTTGTTAGATTTCGATATAAAATTTGCAGATGTGAAGACCATTATGATGATGGAGAATTATCGTTCCACTCCACAGATTTTGCAAGTCGCCAATTCTCTCATTGATAAAAATCAATACCGTATAAAAAAAGCGTTGATTCCGACTTTGGAGGAGGGAGAGAAGGTGCTTTGCCATCATGGAAAAAATGCGGAGGCGGAATCAGTATGGATTGCTGATAAAATCAAGGAATTGCATGAGTTTGGAGTGGCTTATGGAGATATTTGTATTTTATATCGTGCTCATTATGTTACGAGGAATATTGAAACAGCACTTTTGAAGACGGATCTACCATATCATATTTACAGCGGCGTGCAGTTTTTTGGAAGAGCGGAAGTCAAAGATGCTCTATGCTATCTTCGCATGATTGCTTATCAGGATGATTTATCTTTTTTGCGTATCGCCAATGTGCCAAAGCGAAATATCGGCGAGCGCAGAATGAGATTTTTGAAGGAGTATGCAAAGGAGAAAGACTGCTCACTGTTTCAAGCACTGTGTCAGACGGTGGATGAGCCGATTTTTAAAGGGACTCAGGCGAGAGAATTTATTCGTCTGATTCAGTATTATGCAGTAAATTTTAGGGAGAGACAGATTTCGGAGCTGCTTTCAGCTATTTTAAATGACAGTGGATACGAACAAATGTTGAGAACAGAGGGAAATCAGACCCGTTTAGATAATCTTGCAGAGCTAAAGCAGTCGGTTTATGAGTATGAGACAACCTGCGGCGAGGAAAGTATGTTGGAACATTATCTGGCTCATGTGGCGCTGTTCTCTAATTCGGATTTAGAAAAT
>JBJELF010000098.1:0-2667 GCA_051879015.1 Lachnospiraceae bacterium | reverse complement strand
GGTGCCTCTGCGCCTACTTTAGATTCCAAAACAACTTTAACAGCAATCATTTCAATGCAGACAATGCATATAGTTTTCTGCCTCATCCCAGCTGACTACAAAGGAAGTACCATGAGAGCAAAAAATAGAACAGGACACATTGTTGGCATCTGTATTTTTGTCATAACCAATATGAGTAATCACTTCTTGTGCATTGTGGCAGGGTCGATAACCTGCATATTGGAAGAAAATGTTGCCCATCCCTTTTGTTAAAGCAATCAACTGGGTGGGATATTCCATAAATTCAGAAACGGGACCAGAGCCTTTGATGGTAATCGAATGATTTCTTATCTGAGCAGGTTCAAATTCTCCAGACATACGCTGAATATCTGACAAAATCTTACCTAAATAGTCACTGTCAGCTGTAATTTCAAATTCATAATAGGGTTCTAATAGTACATTTTGTGCTTTCTCTAATCCCTGGCGTATTGCGCGGTAGGTGGCTTCTCGAAAATCGCCCCCCTCCGTGTGCTTGATGTGAGAGCGCCCATTGACCAATACCACTTTTACATCAGTTAGGGGGGAACCTGTTAAAATACCTCTATGATTTTTTTCAAACACATGGGTCTCAATCAGTCGCTGCCAGTTAAGACCCAAGATATCTACATGGCATTCACTGGAAAATTGAATCCCACTGCCAGACGGTAATGGCTCCAAGCGCAGATTTACCTCGGCGTAATGGCGCAGGGGTTCAAAATGACCATATCCCATAATTGGTGTACGAATCGTCTCCTGATACAGAATTTTAGGTTTCTCAAATGTTACAGCAATGGAAAATCGCTCTCTTAGGATTTGCTCCAACACTTCAAGTTGTATTTTCCCCATAACTGATATAAGAATTTGTTCCGTCTCTCCTTCATAATTAACACGAAGTTGAGGTTCCTCCTCCTCTAATTGTCTTAAGATAGCAAGCATTTTGGTGATAGATACTTCTTTCGGATAGTGGATAGCACTCTGTAATGTCGGCACAAAATAGGGAGTAGCTTCATCTGCGCCTGCACCAAGGAGAGCTCCTGATATGGGAGTTTTTAATCCAGACACGACAACTAAATCTCCAGCCTTTGCTTCGCTGGCGGCAACCTGATGATTTCCAAAACAATAGTACAATTCATTGATTTTTTCTGTTACCACTTCTGCACTGTGACTTTTTTGAACATTCAAGGTATTCTTGACATGTAATGTTCCTTTCAAAATCTTAAGCCAAGTCAGACGATTTTGACGGTCATCATATTGAATTTTGTAAATTCTTGCCTGCATGGGTGCCATGTTTTTCTGCTCATAAGTACTTTCTGTATAGCGATGAAATAAATCAAAAAATTCCATTATCCCTTGATTGCGAAGAGCGGAACCATAGCCTACTAAAAATAGTTCACGCTTTTTGATCAGCTTTCGCACTGTGGCATTCAAATCTTCCTTTGTCCACTCATCTTCCAAATATTTTTCTGCAAATTCATCATCCAAATCCGCAATGGCCTCTGCCATCGTTTCTAAATTCCCATCGTCCCACAACAAAATACGTGGACTTAATTTTTCTTTGACGGACTCAAAAACTTCTGCTACATTCACATCAGGCATATCGCATTTATTGATGAAAATGAAAGTAGGAATATGATATCTTTCTAACATACGAAAGAGAGTAATTGTATGAGCCTGTACCTTTGCGGATCCATTAATTAACAAAATGGCATAGTCCAATACGGAGGCTGCCCGTTCTGCCTCCGCCGCAAAATCTGTATGCCCCGGAGTGTCTAATAAATAGTAACGAGCCTCCTTATAATCAAAATAGGCCGAACCCGCAAAAATAGTAATTCCTCTCTTTTTTTCAATCGTATCATTATCTAAAACGGTATCTTGGTTATCGACACGCCCAACTTTTCGTGTGACTCCCATTAAATATAGTAATTGCTCAGAAAAAGTTGTTTTACCAGCATCCACATGGGCCAACAGACCCATACAAATATGTTTTTTAGGGCTTTTTGCTTCTGGCTGCTCACCCATATCAATACCTCCTGTTGTGATATACTAAATGTAGTATATCACAACAGGAGACAATAGTCGAGATGCTGCAATAGAATAAAGTATATGGTATTTGTTTTTTAGAAAAAGAGTCATTGTGCAATCATTTGTTTTTGGAAAACTTTTTCTCTTCATTGAATGGAATTGATAGCGAAAAGATTGCAATAAGAAGTAAAAGAAAAAATCTGCTTGAAAAAAATAAAAAAAAAATAAAAAAAATGCTTGACAAGTTGACATTCCTTTGCTACAATAACACACGTGTCTGATGCAAGTGCGATAAAGACATGATTTGGATGGCATGGAGAAATACTCAAGTGGCTGAAGAGGCGCCCCTGCTAAGGGTGTAGACCGTTTGCGCGGTGCGAGGGTTCAAATCCCTCTTTCTCCGTTTTCTTTCCAAAACGCTTGGGAGGCAGATAGGTCTTCGAGTGACGCAAGTCACTATTTTTTTGTGAAAAAAATCAACAAAAAATAAATTTGAAAAAAATTAAAAAAGTTGTTGACAAACTTCAAAAAGAGTGATATGATAATCAAGTCGCTGCGAGAGAGGCAGATGGCAAAAACCTTGATAACTGAACAGTATAACCAATCCCTGAAAATTCAGACTACTCA
>JBJELF010000097.1:0-12100 GCA_051879015.1 Lachnospiraceae bacterium | reverse complement strand
TAAAGGTAACAGCAAGAACGGAGGATGGAGAGATTATGGCAGTTAAACATACCAAGTATGATGTCTACGGTGTTCAATTTCATCCGGAATCCATTATGACACCGGATGGAACACAAATGTTGAAATCTTTTCTTAAGATATCACAATAAAAAAGGATAATTTAGTTAATTGTTTGTCAGTTTAGAAAATAATGGTCAAATAGGAAGATGGAGGAATGAAAGATGATTAAAGAAGGTATTGTAAAGATTGTAAATAAGGAAGATTTGACTTATGATGAGGCTTTTGCTGTGATGAATGAAATTATGAACGGCGAGACCACTCAGACACAGAATGCTGCTTTTCTGGCTGCACTCTCTACAAAGAGTACCAGGGCAGAAACCATTGAAGAAATTTCAGGCTGTGCAGCTGCTATGAGAAGTCATGCGCTGAAAGTAGAGCATAATATGGATGTGTTGGAAATCGTTGGTACTGGCGGTGACGGAGCGCATAGCTTTAATATTTCTACCACAGCGGCATTTGTTATCGCAGCAGCAGGCGTTAAGGTGGCAAAGCATGGAAACAGAGCTGCCTCCAGCAAGAGTGGTACAGCAGATTGCTTGGAAGCATTGGGGGCACAGATTGTGCTTGAGCCGGAAAAATGTGTGGAACTTTTGAAAAATGTTGGATTCTGTTTCTTCTTTGCACAGAAATATCATGCTTCCATGCGATATGTAGGTGCGATCAGACGAGAACTTGGTTTCAGAACGGTGTTCAATATTCTTGGACCGTTGACTAATCCTGCAAAGCCAACATATTTTTTAATGGGTGTGTATGACGAATATTTAGTAGAACCTCTTGCCAAGGTATTGGTCAGTTTGGGTGTTAAGAGAGGTTTTGTTGTATATGGACAGGATAAATTAGATGAAATTTCTATGAGTTCTCCAACAACAATTTGTGAGATTAAAGATGGATACTACAAAACTTTTGTCATTCAGCCAGAAGATTTTGGTTTTGAGCGATGCAGAAAGGATGAATTGGTGGGCGGAGAACCAGCAGAAAATGCAGCTATTACCAGGTCTATTCTCTCTGGGGAACAAGGAGCAAGAAGAAATACCGTGTTAATGAATGCGGGCGCAGCGCTCTATGTGGCTGGCAAGGCAGATTCGATTGCAGATGGAATCAAGATTGCTGCAGAAATGATTGACAGTGGAGCTGCTTTGAAAAAATTAGAAGAATTTATAGAACAGTCAAAGGCGTGAAAATATGAGTACAATATTGGATACGATTGCAGATTATGCAAAGATAAGAGTAGCAGAGGCACAAAAACAGGTGTCTTTGGAGGAAATGAAACGGCAGGCACTTGCTCTTCCAAAGGGCAAATTTGAATTTGAGACAGTACTACAGTCATCGGGAATCAGTTTTATCTGTGAGTGCAAAAAAGCATCGCCGTCTAAGGGGATTATTGCAGAAAAATTTGACTATGTCACTATAGCCAAAGAGTATGAGGCAGCAGGCGCATCCTGTATCTCTGTACTGACGGAACCAAAATGGTTTTTGGGAAGAAATGAGTATTTAAAAGAAATTTCTGCTGCGGTTTCAGTTCCTTGTCTGAGAAAAGATTTCGTAGTGGATGAGTATATGATTTACGAGGCGAAAGTGCTGGGAGCAAAGGCTGTGCTGTTGATTTGTTCTATTTTAGAGCAGGAGCAAATGAGACATTATATTCAGATTTGCAACCAATTGGGCATTACTGCCTTAGTAGAGGCTCATACTGCCGAGGAAGTTTCCATGGCAATTGACTGCGAATCAAGAGTTATCGGTGTTAATAATCGAAATCTTAAGGATTTTTCTGTGAATTCTTCCAACTGTCTGAGATTGCGAGACAATGTGCCGAAAGAAATTTTGTTTGTGGCAGAGAGTGGAATTCATACGCCTCAGGACATGAGGGCATTATATCAAAATGGTGTCAATGCAGTTTTAATTGGAGAGGCTGTTATGAAAGCGGAGAACAAAAAAGAATTTTTGGCATCATTGGGCTGCGGGAAAGAAGTATTGTGATGTCAAAAATAAAAGTAGATAAAAAAGAAAATTTAGATAAAATGAAAACAAAAATTAAAATATGTGGTCTGAGGCGGCCAGAGGATATTCAGGCAGTGAATCAATATCAGCCAGATTTCATTGGTTTTTTGTTTTATGAAAAAAGTAAGCGTTATATATCGAGAGAGTATGCAAGTACGTTGAAACAAATATTGGATGAGCATATTTGTGCGGTGGGTGTGTTTGTCAACGAAAAACCAGAATTGGTTGCTCAAATAGCGAATGAGGGAATCATTGATTGGATTCAGCTTCATGGTGCAGAGACAGAAGAATATATACAAAGAATGAGACAGCTAACAGATAAACCGATTGTGAAGGCATTTGGCATCAAAGAGGAGAGAGACTTGGAGAAAGCGGAATGTTCCTCAGCAGATTATTTGTTGTTGGATTCGGGCAGCGGAGGGACTGGAATGCCTTTTGACTGGAGTTGTCTTGGAAAAATGAAACGTCCCTATTTTTTAGCTGGAGGGTTGTCCAATGAAAATGTAGGTGAGGTGATAGAGCGATTTGCTCCTTACGCAGTCGATGTCAGTTCTCGTGTAGAAACTGATGGATGGAAGGACGCTAAAAAAATAGAACAGTTTATTCTGGCAGCAAGAAAAATCAAAGAATGATTTACATTTGTTTCGTTGATAGAATGATTATAACAAGTTGAGTAATGGAAAGCAGCTGTAAAAATGCGAGGAGGAATAAAAATGGATAAATCAAGAGGCCGCTTTGGGGTACATGGCGGACAATATATACCAGAAACATTGATGAATGCTGTGTTGGAGCTGGAGGAAGCATATAATTATTATAAAAATGATTCCGAGTTCAACAGAGAGTTGGAAACTTTATTTAATGAGTATGCCAATCGTCCCAGCAGATTGTATTTTGCAGAAAAAATGACCAAGGATTTAGGTGGAGCAAAAATTTACTTAAAGAGAGAGGATTTGAATCATACGGGTGCACATAAAATTAATAACGTGCTTGGTCAGGCGCTTTTAGCAAAGAAGATGGGAAAAACAAGGCTCATTGCTGAGACGGGAGCAGGTCAGCATGGTGTGGCAACAGCCACTGCTGCTGCTTTGATGGGGATGGAGTGTGTGGTTTTTATGGGCGAGGAGGATACCAAACGTCAGGCACTCAATGTGTATCGTATGCGCTTGTTAGGAGCTGAGGTGATTCCAGTCAAGAGTGGTACAGCTACTTTAAAAGATGCTGTTTCCGAAGCCATGAGAGAGTGGACGAGTCGTATCGCTGACACTCACTATTGTTTGGGTTCTGTTATGGGACCTCATCCATTCCCTACGATTGTAAGAGATTTTCAGGCTGTTATTTCTAAGGAAATCAAGTCTCAGATTTTGGAACAGGAAGGAAAGCTTCCAGATGCAGTTATCGCCTGCGTAGGCGGAGGCAGCAACGCTATTGGTTCTTTCTATCATTTTATTGAAGATAAAGAGGTTCAGCTGATTGGCTGTGAAGCAGCGGGCCGAGGTATTGATACTTTTGAGACTGCAGCTACCATCAATACCGGAAGATTGGGTATTTTTCATGGCATGAAATCTTATTTTTGTCAGGATAAATATGGTCAGATTGCACCTGTCTATTCTATCTCCGCTGGCTTGGATTATCCTGGTGTAGGTCCAGAACATGCATGGCTTCATGATATTGGCCGTGCTCAGTATGTAGGTATCACCGATGATGAGGCTGTGGATGCTTTCGAGTATCTTTCCAAGAAGGAGGGTATTATTCCGGCCATCGAGTCGGCGCATGCGGTTGCCTATGCAAGAAAATTGGCACCGACTATGGATAAAAATCAGATTATTGTTATCACAATATCGGGCAGAGGAGATAAGGACTGTGCTGCTATTGCAAGATATAGGGGGGAGGATATTGCGGAATGAGCAGAATCGCAGAAGCATTTTTAAATCAAAAGGCATTTATTCCTTTTATCACCTGTGGAGACCCAGATTTGGAGACCACAGAACAGATTATATATAAAATGGTAGAAAATGGTGCAGATTTGATTGAGTTGGGAATTCCATTTTCTGATCCAACGGCAGAAGGGCCAGTTATTCAAGAGGCAAATATCAGAGCTTTATCGGGTGGAGTTACGACAGATAAAGTTTTTGACTTGGTAAAAAAAATCAGGCAGAGAGTTTCTGTGCCAATGGTATTTATGACTTATGCCAATGTGGTTTATTCCTATGGAGCAGAAAAATTTATCTCTATCTGCCAGAAGATAGGCATTGATGGACTTATTTTGCCTGATATTCCTTATGAAGAGAAAGAAGAATTCCTTCCACTTTGTCATAAGTACGATGTAGAGTTAGTTTCTTTGATTGCGCCAACCTCAGAGAAGCGCATTGACATGATTGCCAGGGAGGCGGAAGGGTTCCTCTATATTGTATCTAGTTTGGGTGTAACGGGGGTAAGAAGCAGTATCACTACAGATGTGGGAGCTATTGTAAAAAGAGTAAAAGAAAATACGAATGTGCCTTGTGCGATTGGTTTTGGCATTTCTACGCCAGAGCAGGCTGTAAAAATGTCCTCCTATGCAGATGGAGTTATCGTTGGTTCTGCCATTGTAAAGATTGTGGCACAGTATGGCAAAGAGGCAGCAGAGCCGGTAGGAGTCTATGTAAAACGGATGAAGAAAGCGATTCAAAACATTTAAGGGGTCAAAATACCTTTTGACTTCAGCATCATGATATAAACTCGCAGAATGGTTATCATCATTTCATAAACAAAAATTCCCTCACCTGATTTGTTGGTGAGGGATTAAAAAATAATTATCTCATTTCATTTGGGTCAAAGGTAATAAGCTCTTTTGCGTAGGGCAGGGTCTCAATCCAATCGCAGAAAATATGCCATTCTTTTAATTTATGGTTTTTTCTGGCACGATAAATATTAATTAATGTCTCGTAATTGAATGTGCAGGTACGCATTTGATTATAGCTGGATGGCAGCAGCTGAATCATGTCATACCAATCTTCCTTGGATTTTGTTTCAATATATTTGAGACGGATGGTTTCTAATTTATCAATAATGACAGTCATAAATTCCAAAGTGGAGGGAGTCATCTGGTCACAGCTGAAATCCTCCAAAGAAAAAGGCTTGCTGTGTATCTTATGCATCGTGCTGGTAGAGTTTGCCACTGTTGCTACCTTGTAAGTATCGTATTCCTTCCACCAATAGAGAGGAGCAGTCACATCTACGGATACAAAAATCATTCTTAAATATTTTCTATGGTCACTTCCAGCGTGAGCCAAGCGAGTTGCCAGGCTCAGATCATTTGGACCAAGTACATAATTTCCATTTTCATCGTAAAAACTATCCATGCGGTTCCAGCTGTTCATTGGATTGCGGGCACCGCGAATTGCATTTTCAAAATTCATCACAGAATTATTGGCAATTGTAAGCATATTAAACCTCCTTACGTTTCATCTCCCAAAGAGTATACCATAGCGGATGAAGGTTTGACAAGATTCTTTTGAGGATATACTTTAGATAAATAGTAAAAAAAAATAAAAAAATATAGTTGATAAATTGACAATAAAATAGTAAAATTGTATGTGGCAGAGTTATGGATTAACTACTATTTTTTGAGAAAACGGAGGTTTGTACAATGAGCAACACAGCAGAAACTTCAGCAAGTAAAAGAATTGCCGCTTTACTTGATGATGGCAGTTTTGTTGAGATTGGTGCTTATGTGACAGCACGAAGCACTGATTTTAATTTACAGAGCAAGGATACTCCAGGAGATGGTGTACTCACAGGTTATGGTACAATCGATGGAAATCTTGTTTATGTCTATAGCCAGGATGCTACCGTATTGGGCGGATCTATTGGCGAGATGCACGCTAAGAAAATCGTAAAGCTGTACGATATGGCGTTAAAGATGGGGGCTCCAGTTATCGGTCTGGTGGACTGTGCGGGACTTAGACTTCAGGAGGCAACTGATGCATTAAATGGATTTGGTGAGATTTATCTCAGTCAGACAAAGGCATCGGGCGTAATTCCTCAGATTACAGCTATTTTCGGAACTTGCGGCGGTGGATTGGCCGTGGTTCCAGCATTGACTGACTTTACTTTTATGGAAGGAAAGAAAGCAAAATTATTTGTAAATTCTCCAAACGCATTAGATGGAAATCGTGCAGAAGTAAATGATACTGCATCTGCTAAGTTCCAGAGCGAGGAGGCTGGTCTTGTAGATGCTATTGGCAGCGAGGACGAGATCATTGCCCAGATTAGAGAATTAGTATCCATTCTGCCTGCAAATAATGAAGATGACTTATCCTACACAGAATGTGAAGATGATTTAAACAGAGTATGTGCAGATTTGGCAAATTGTGTTGGTGATACTTCGATTGCATTATCCATGATTTCTGATAACAATTTCTTCTTTGAGACAAAGAAGGCAACTGCTAAGAGTATCGTTACTGGATTTATTCGCTTAAATGGCAATACAGTCGGTGCAGTAGCAAATCGTACCGAAATTGTCAATGAGGAAGGAGATGTTGCAGAGAAGTTTGATGCCGTATTGACAACAGCAGCAGCTTACAAGGCAGCAGAGTTTGTTGAGTTTTGTGATGCATTCAATATTCCTGTATTAACTCTGACAAATGTTAAGGGCTTCAAGGCAACTGTATGCGAGGAAAAGAAGATTGCGAAGGCAGTCGCTAAGTTAACCTATGCTTTTGCAAATGCAACCGTTCCAAAGGTTAATGTAGTGATTGGAGAGGCTTATGGAAGTGCTTATGTGGCAATGAATTCCAAGGCAATCGGTGCGGACACTGTATATGCATGGCCGACTGCTTCTATCGGTATGATGGATGCAACTGCAGCAGCTAAGATTATGTATGCTGAGGAAATTAAAGCAGGTAATGGCGCAGCTGTAGTAAATGAAAAGGCAGCAGAGTATGCTACTCTTCAGTCTTCTGCAATTGCAGCAGCTAAGAGAGGATATGTAGACGACATTATCGAGGCAGAGGATACCAGAAAGAGAGTAATCGCAGCTTTTGAAATGTTATTCACAAAAAGAGAGGATCGTCCAAGTAAGAAACACGGTACGGTTTAAGATGAGGTGGCACTTAATATGAAGAAAATTTTATTAGTATTATGTACAATTGCCTGTGTCTTGTCCATGTCCGCCTGCTCTAAGGAAGAGGAGGAAATCACTCCAGTCGTAGAGCATTCTTCGATTGACCAGAGCGTTGCCAATATACTGAGTACATTGGCTGAGGCCTCCGATGCTGAGTTAGAGGAATGGGCAAACAGCAGAGATTCTTTGAGCAGAACCTTGGCAGAAGCATGGATGACTGCGGAAGAGGAAGCTGGCGAGTATGTGAGTGCTCCAACGGAGTATACCTATGTAGACTACGAAGATTACACTTCTGCAACGGGTATCATGCAGTTTGCTGAGAGAACCGCCACACTTACAGTTGAAGTAGGCTATGCAGATGATGAGGCGACAAATATTAGTTATCTTGCTTTCCGTATCAACCCAGATTACACGAAGGGTGAATTGATGATTCAGGCTGCTCAGAATACTCTTATGGGTATGGGTTCTGTATTCATTATCTTAGTTATCCTAGTATTTGTAATTTCTGCGTTAGGCAAAGTTCCAGCATTGTTGGATACGCTTGCCAACAAAAATAAGAAGAATGAGAAGCAGGAAGAAATTGCAGTTCCAGCACCTGTTGCAGCACCAGTTTTGGAAGAAGAGGAACTGGTTGATGATTTAGAGTTGGTAGCTGTTATTACCGCAGCCATTGCTGCAAGTGAAAATACATCCACTGACGGTTTGGTTGTTCGTTCTATCAAACGTGCAGGAACTAGTAAGTGGAAGAAAGCTTAAAATTAGACGATTAAGTCACATATTGAAAGAGCAGTGGTACTTTGTGAAAGTACGAAGTGTGATTGAAATTAGGAGGAAATAAAAATGAAGAGTTATACAATTACTGTAAACGGAAATGTATATGAAGTAACAGTTGAAGAAGGTGTTTCTGGAGCAGCTCCAGCTGCAGCACCAAAAGCAGCTCCTAAGGCTGCACCAAAGGCAGCTCCTAAGGCAGCAGTAGCAGCACCAGCAGGCGGCGCAGGTTCTATCAAAGTAACAGCTCCAATGCCAGGTAAAATTTTGGGCATAAAAGTATCAGCTGGACAGGCTGTAAAGAAAGGTCAGGCTTTGATTATCTTAGAGGCTATGAAGATGGAAAACGAAATCGTTGCTCCACAGGATGGTACTGTTGCAAGTGTTGATGTAGCTGTAGGTGCAGCCGTTGAGTCTGGCGATACCGTTGCTACATTGAACTAATCGTTGCCTATAATTTAATATAGTGTAAACGACTCCAACAATACTATACGGGAGGAATAAACGATGGATTACATCATTAATACGATTAGTAATCTGATTCACAATTCGGGTTTCTTTTCATTGACTGCGGGAAATATCTTGATGATTTTCGTGGCGTTTATATTCCTGTATCTTGCAATCAAGAAAGGATATGAACCACTGTTGTTGGTACCAATTTCATTTGGTATGCTTCTTGTCAATTTGTTCCCAAACATTATGGTTTCGTTTGAAGAGTCTGAAAATGGTGTCGGCGGATTACTGTATTATTTCTATATTTTGGATGAGTGGAGTATTTTACCTTCTCTTATCTTCATGGGCGTAGGTGCGATGACTGACTTTGGTCCACTGATTGCTAATCCGAGCAGTTTCTTGTTGGGAGCAGCAGCTCAATTTGGTATTTATGCCGCTTACTTTATGGCCATTTTGATGGGATTCCCAGGAAAAGCAGCTGCAGCTATTTCTATTATCGGTGGTGCAGATGGTCCTACTTCTATTTTCCTTTGTGGTAAATTAAAGCAGACGGAATATATGGGACCAATCGCTGTGGCAGCCTATTCCTATATGTCTCTGGTGCCGATTATTCAGCCACCTATTATGAAGTTTTTTACCACAGAAGAGGAAAGAAAGATTAAAATGGAACAGCTTCGCCCAGTATCTAAGCTGGAGAAGATTCTTTTCCCAATCGTGGTAACGGTAGTTGTAGTTCTTATTTTGCCAGATACTGCTCCATTGGTTGGTATGTTGATGTTGGGTAACTTATTCAAAGAGTCTGGTGTAGTAAGACAGCTTGCTGAAACTGCATCCAACGCTTTGATGTATATTGTAGTTATCTTATTGGGTACCTCAGTAGGTGCTACTACGAGTGCAGGAGCATTCTTGAAGTTAGAGACTTTGAAGATTGTTGCATTGGGCTTGATTGCATTCTGTTTTGGTACTTTGGCGGGTGTTCTATTCGGTAAATTGATGTGCAAGTTAACTCATGGAAAGGTAAATCCATTGATTGGTTCCGCCGGTGTATCAGCGGTACCAATGGCTGCCCGTGTATCTCAGAAAGTCGGTGCAGAGGCTGATCCAACCAATTTCCTGTTGATGCATGCCATGGGACCAAACGTAGCAGGTGTTATCGGTACCGCGGTTGCAGCTGGTACATTTATGGCTATTTACGGTGTATAAACGAAAAGAGGCAACGGAATTGTTGCCTATATTTTAAAAATTGAAATTTGATTACTGCTGGAGGTAAAGAAATGGGAAACGTAAAAAAGAAACCTATTAAGATTACGGAGACAATCTTACGTGATGCTCATCAGTCCCAGATTGCTACCAGAATGACAACCGAGCAGATGCTTCCTATCATTGACAAGATGGATAAAGTTGGATATCATTCGGTAGAGTGCTGGGGTGGCGCTACATTCGATGCATCTCTTCGTTTCTTAAAGGAAGATCCATGGGAGAGATTAAGAAAGTTAAAAGCTGGATTCAAGAATACAAAGCTGCAGATGTTGTTCCGTGGACAGAATATTTTGGGATATCGTCCATATGCAGATGATGTTGTTGAATATTTTGTACAGAAGTCTGTGGCAAACGGTATCGATATTATTCGTATTTTTGACTGTCTGAATGATCTTCGTAACTTGCAGACTGCTGTAAAGGCGGCCAATAAGGAAGGTGCTCATGCACAAATCGCATTGTCCTACACATTGGGTGATGCTTATACTTTGGATTATTGGAAGAAGGTAGCGAAAGATATCGAAAATATGGGTGCAGATTCCATTTGTATCAAGGATATGGCTGGTCTGTTAGTTCCATATAAGGCAACTGAGTTAGTAACTGCATTGAAGTCTGCTACTAACTTACCAATTCAGATTCATACTCATTATACATCGGGTGTGGCTTCCATGACTTATATGAAGGCTGTTGAAGCTGGTGCTGATGTGATTGATACAGCAATGTCCCCATTTGCGTTGGGTACTTCTCAGCCTGCTACTGAGGTTATGGCAGAGACATTCAAGGGTACTCCATATGATCCAGGATTTGATATGGACTTGTTAGCTGAAATTGCAGATTACTTCAGACCAATTCAGGAAGAGGCATTGAAGAGCGGTCTGTTAAATCCAAAGATTTTGGGTGTAAATATCAAGACTCTTCAATATCAGGTTCCAGGTGGTATGCTTTCTAACTTGGTTTCCCAGTTAAAGGAAGCAAAGCAGGAAGACAAGTACTATGAAGTATTGAAGGAAATTCCAAGAGTACGTAAAGACTTTGGTGAGCCACCATTGGTTACTCCATCCTCTCAGATTGTTGGTACTCAGGCTACTTTGAACGTATTGATGGGTGAGCGTTACAAGATGTTGACCAAGGAATCAATCGACCTGTTGATGGGAAGATATGGTCAGACGATCAAGCCAGTAAATCCAGAAGTTCAGGCATTGGCTATTGCAAAGAGCAATGGGGCACAGCCAATTACTTGCCGTCCAGCTGATTTAATTGAGAATGAGTTGGAAACTTTGAGAGGCGAGATGTCTCAGTACGAGGAACAGCCAGAGGATGTATTGTCCTACGCATTGTTCCCACAGGTTGCTACTGAGTTCTTTAAGTACAGAGAAGCTCAGAAGACTAAGGTTGACCCAACGGCTGCGGATACGGCAAACAAGGCTTATCCAGTATAAGATATGACATGATATTAGGAGCTTAGGGACATACGCTTTATGTAAATATAAAAGAATTGAGTGGGAGGGAAATCAAAAAATTTCCCTCCCACTCAGTTAAAGGTAAAAAGTATGAGTAATGTAATTGTAATTGGCGGAGGCGCCGCAGGTATGATGGCTGCTCTAGCTGCGGCTTACCATGGTCATACTGTGACTATTATGGAAAAAAATGAAAAATTGGGAAAGAAAATATTTATTACGGGAAAAGGACGATGTAATGTGACCAATGCGGCCGACATGGATACAATTATGAGTCAGGTTGTCTCAAACCGTAAATTTTTATATAGTGCTTTTTATGGGTTCAGCAATCAGGATGTGATGGATTTGCTGGAGCGTTTGGGCTGTCCTCTTAAGATTGAGCGAGGTAATCGAGTATTTCCAGTCTCAGACCACGCTTATGATGTTATTGATGCTTTTCATCGGGAGCTAAAAAAATTAGGCGTCAAAATTTTGCTGCATACTACGGTAAAGCATCTCTGGGTGGAGGATGGTATGTGCAAGGGAGTGATATTAGAGGATAAAAAAGTGAATGCGGATGCAGTGATTGTGGCAACAGGTGGACGTTCCTACCCTTCTACAGGCTCCACAGGTGATGGATATCGATTTGCTAGGGAAGTAGGACATCAGGTAACACCGCTGTATCCAGCATTAGTACCTTTTACGGTTGCGGAGCCCTGGTGTACTGAATTGATGGGACTTTCCTTAAAAAATGTGCAGGTTCGAATTTTAGATGGTAAGAAGGAATTGTATCAGGAATTTGGAGAAATGTTGTTTACTCATTTTGGAGTCAGCGGTCCTGCTATCTTAAGCGGAAGCAGTATAGTGGCTAAAAAAGTAAGAAAAAAAACACTGAATTTGCTTATTGATTTGAAGCCAGCATTGTCTTTGGAGCAGTTGGATGCGAGAATTTTGCGTGATTTTACAGAAAATCGTACCAGACAGTTTAAAAATTCTCTGTCGGCTTTGCTGCCGAGCAAAT